>JBBADN010000147.1:0-4053 GCA_041656455.1 Sphaerochaeta sp.
GAAATATCCACATTAACCTCCGCGTGATGTAATAGATCACCTACGAGCACATCGTGAGGCGATAGGTAACACATTGTTCGCCGAAGTGGGTGATTATCTTCTTTTCCATAAGATCTAATTCTTCCCCAGTTTCGACGACAAAATACCAAGATGGCCCGCTTCCGCTGAGCCCTTGATAGCCACCAAAGCCCGTAGTCACCCGCTCGAGCTCCCGAAAAAAAGGAAGCTCGATTAGTACTCGCATAAAATCATTATAAAACGTTTTCCTCCAATTTGGTATTGAATCTTTGAACCAGCGCTTAATCTCTTGACGTCCAACAAATTGAATCTGACGATTTTTGATCGCATCAAGGGCACCGTACGCCTCTTTTGTCGAAACGCTCAAATCTTTTGGAAAGACGAGCAGACAGGCAAGGCTTCGTCCTTCAATGGGAGTAATGATATTCCCCCGCCCTTCGACGATCGCCGCCTTTGCTTCGCTGATAAAAAAGCTCACGTCGCTGCCGACTCGGTGGGCAAGGGCGTAGAGATCGCCGTCGCTGAGCTTTTGCTCACCGGCGAGCTCTTGGAGGATCAGCAGCATTGCAGCGGCGTCACTTGAGCCGCCACCGAGGCCCGCTTGGGTTGGAATTCGTTTATCGCAGTGAACAGAAAGGGAATAGAAAAGTGATGTGGCTTCATGATAGAGCGTTGCTGCCTTAGTAATCGTATCGCCCCCAGGTTTGCAATACTCCTCTAAGCCCGTGACTGTGATGGAAAACTGCTCACTGGCTTTGGCGGTCACGCAAATCGTATCGGTAAGATCCGTCGTGACAAAGAGGGATTGAATTGCATGAAGCCCGTCTTGCTCAATCTCACCTACAGCGAGATGAAGATTCAGCTTTGCCGGAGCAAAACGGATGAGTTGCGTTTCCATATGTCCTAGAGTAACAAAGGGGGAAGCCCATGTCTAGTAAAAATATAAGAATTCCATGCCCACGAGCCATACAATCCCCCCCATCGGTGTTAAAGATATCGATCAAAGGCGAAGAGGTTTACGATAAACGACCACTGGTTTGCATAGTGATCATACCCAACACCAAAGCCAAAGGTTCGCTCCCGGCTTCGGTAGTAGGAGGCCCCGAGGGAAAGCGGGGTGAGGCGAAGAAAAATCGTCCCAAACGGCTCAGCGTTGGCGGTATTCCACCCCCCGAGGTAACCCAGGCCAACAAGGGCGTTAAAGTAGAGCGGGGCGCGAGTAGGGTCGGCGTAGTAGTGGGGGTTCACCGCCCCGATGGTTAGTGTCCCTACCCCACCAATTCGGTTTCCCACACTCGGGGCGAGCTCTCCAAAGAACGCCCCTTGGACTTCGAGGTTAGGAAGGACGCCGATACTTACCCCAACACTCGCTGCAGGGGCGGTAATCGTCGTTGAGTTCCACGTTTCAAAAGAGAGGGCCACAGGAACGGCAAAGAGGAGAGCTGAAGCGAGAAGGAGAAGGAAGAATATACTCAAGCGTTTCATTCCAGCCTCCTAAAAGAAGTAGTGGGTAATCTCTAATAGGCGAATTGCCCATGAGCGATCATCAAGGAGGCGAAGGCCTAAGACCTTTACTGTCTTCTCGCCAAAGAAGAACACAAATGGGTCTATCTGGCCCCAGTAGTGGTAGGAGTCAAAATCTGTACTAATTCCCCCACTAAGGGCGATTCGCCACTGCGAAGGGCGCCTGAAGAGCATCGTTTCAACACTGAGGGCGTGGATTTCCGCCGATGCTTCAAATTGGGAGGAAGGCGACGAAAGACCAAAGCTCGTTGAACCTCCAGCGGCGAAGCCTAAACCGAGGTTCGTTCCCCATACTGGCTCAACGTAGAGGTGAACTCCGTAGTACTGCCCCTCTTGGCCTTCATACCCATCGAAGCTTAAGCGGTAGCCCCCAAGCCACGGGGCTGCCCAGAGAGAGGAGGAGAGAAGAACGATGGTAATAATAACTCCAATGAAGCGCTTCATACCCTACCCTATAAACTGCATTAAGAAGTTAAAGAAGCGGTTATCGAGCTTTCGATGGGTGTGTGCTTCTTCTTTATCAATAATTCGACTGTGCTCAATGATAAAATCGATGTGCTCAAGCGCGCGAGCGGCGATTTCTTCATCATCAAAGAGGTAACTAATCTCCCGCGAAAGAACTTGAGATCGGAGGTTGTAGTTCGCCGATCCAAAGAGGGAGTAACGCCGATCACTGACGATGAGCTTAAGGTGCATGAACGCATCGTAGGGGCCACTGAAGAGGTAGACGGTTGCCCCCGCATCGATTAAATCTTCCATTCCGAAGAACGCAGCTTTTTCGTAGTGGACTTTCACTGCGTTTTCACTGAGGACGAAGTTTACCTTCACTCCTCGGGCGGTCGCTTCTTTGACGCGATTAATGAGCGCCGTTGTTAGGAAGGAGTAGCCTTGGATCATCCATACCTCTTCTTGGGCACCGAGGATCAGCGCATCAAAGAGGTCGGTAACGGAGTCAGAGCCGCGGCTGTAGTGGTCGCTGAGGTAGACGGTTTTAGGAAGGTTCTCGATTTGGGGAACAGTAAACCACTCGCGCTTAATCGCTTGGGCGCTGTAGCGCTCCCACGTTTGAACGAAGGAGTCGACCATCGCTCCGATCGCCCCGGGGCTTTGGATTTCCGCCATCGTATCAACGTTTCCCGTTTCAGGAGGAATCATCAACGACGCTTCATTGAGGTTAATCCCACCGATCGCCATGTACGTTCCATCGAAGATCCAGAACTTGCGGTGATCGCGATCAAGTAACAGAGGCAGGAAGGCGGCGTGGCTGACGCTCATCGAGTTGTACTCAGCGACGTTCAAGCCAATGTCGCGGGCGTAGTTAAGGGCAGCGGGAACGACGTAGTTGGTATGGGGGGTGAGTTGAAAGTATGAAGAGGAGTCTAAAAGAACGTAGACTGCTACCCCTTCTTTGACTTTTTCAGCGAGGGCGTCCCACACTTCATAGCTTGCTTCGTGGATGTTTCCAAGAAAGAGGGCGATGAGGATGTACTCCTTCGCCTCACTAATTCGTTCCATCACGTGCTCTTTCCACTCGATTCCCGTGTTGTAAAGATCCACATCACTTGATGGATAGGAGGGAAGGCCCCGCTCAGTGAGGTAGGCAATTGGGTCGTCAATAATCTTTTCAGAGCGGCGCTCAAAGGTTTTTACGCTGGTACACGAGACCAGCGTAACGGTGAGCAACAGAAGAATTACGATGAATCCCTTCCTCATATGCAGCGACTATAGCACATCAGCCTGTGCAACTGGCAAGGGTCTTACTCATTAAATATTCCGATCTCATCGAGCTGAGCTCGGACGATACCCGCCCAGCCGCGGTTTGCTCGGGGGTTAATTGGACTTGGATGGAGGATTGAACTGACGGTAATCGATTCAAACTCTTTTCCAACTGTCAGTAGTTTATTCTCGGCGTACTTTCCCACCCCAAGGGCGAAGGTGGGCTTCAGAAGGCTCAGCATATCGTAAAGGTAACTATCACAAATCGCCTCTAAGGCCATCCGCTCCCCTAAGCCGAGGCGATCGGGGGTAACGTTCTTTCCTGTTGGGGTGCGCTCCATAAAGACTAACGGGCAGTAGTTAATGACAGCAACCGAGCCCACCAAGTCTTGGGCTTCAGGATAGTACTCTTGGATCAACCCCCAAAGACGCTGTCCACTTACCTCTTTGCGCTGGGTAGCTAAGCCCACAATCGGGCGCTTAGGGTGCTCAATTAACGGCTTTCCGATTGGCTCTTCAATCTGCAGGTACTCTTTTACTACGGTAATCTCCCCAAACGGGATTCCCGTTTGTGCCATACCAAAAGGTCCGGGGTTCATTCCAAGAAACACCGTCTTCACTGGCTTGGCTACGTAGCGCCTTAGGTACGCCTCCATCATCGGCCACGCGTAGTCTAAAGGGTTGTAAATATAGCAGTCACAGCTAAATCGCAAGGAATCTACTTGAGCTGCAAACTCCTTTGTTCGGTCAACAACTGCATTACTGAAGGTATTCAAGCTCTCCCCCCTAGCGTAA
>JBBADN010000148.1:0-4042 GCA_041656455.1 Sphaerochaeta sp.
AAGGATTCCATACGCACCCCGCTGGGCAGCAAACACCCGCCCATCTTCGATCATAACAGCTGCAACTACTCTCATAGATCAGATCTTAGCAGCCTCTTATGGATTTTACCAGGTAATTGAGCAGAACCTATTGCTCTGCTATTGTGAGCGGTATGGATAGTTCGTTGTTGCAGGGCCAACTCTTGGCCCTCTTTACCGCCCTTTGCTACGCCACAAACTCCCTCTCCTTTCAAGAAATCGGAAAGACCTCAACGATTGCTGGTGCTGCACACATGCGGATGTACCTTGCCTTACCGATGGTTCTCATCATGACGTGGGCAATTCAAGGTTCACTGATCCTTACTCCCCTTTCAAATCAGGCACTAATAATCCTCATCCTCAGTGGAATCTTGGGGTACTTCCTCACTGATATCATGTTATTCCAGTCGTACGTCTACCTCGGGCCACGGGAGTCCCTCGTCCTCTTCACCATCTCGCCAATCCTCATCGCCATTTTAGGCTATCTCCTCTTCGGTGAAGTCCTCAATGCGATTCAAATCATTGGAATCCTCACCACTGTTGGAGGAATCATCATCATGATTCTCTTTGGTGAGAAAACGAACGGAGAAGCAGGGAGTCATAAACGCCTTGGCTACATCCTCGCCATTTCAGCCGCACTCTTTCAAACCGCGGCAAATATCCTCGCTCGATCAGCAGTCATTGAAGCAGGATCAGCAACGACAAACTTAATTCGGAACATCGGCGGGCTCTTTGCCTTCTTCATCTACTTTGGCTTGATCAAGCGGCAGCTTAAAAGCCAAGCAAAACCCTTCCTCGCCAGCCGTAAGCTCCTCTATCTCCTTCTCTTTGCAACCCTTAGTGGACCGGTCTTAGGAACTGCCAGTCAAATGCACGCCTACACCCTCGCCCCAGTGGGAATCGTCTCAACGATTACCCAAGTTACCCCGATCATCCTCTTGCCGATCGACTACTTCATTTTAAAGCGCACTGTAAGTCGCGCCTCGTTTGTCGGAACCATTCTCTCGGTGTTAGGGGTGAGTCTCCTCTTTCTCGCCATCTAACAGCGACTTTTGCTTGCATTCCACATAAAGGCATTTCAATAATAATAGCTATGAAAACAAACCGTTTGCCCATCCTCTTCCTTGTTATCATTGGCGTTCTCCTCGCATCCCCGCTCTCTGCCCGTATTCTTGATGAGCTGAGTTTTACAATTGGTAATGATTGGCACACCCCTAACCTTGGGTATAACCACGATGACGGTTTGACGTATGGGGCGCACATCCAATTTTATTTCAACCCTGCTATTGAACTAGATATCTCTGCACTCGCCTTTACGGATAAAATAGAGACGCAATCACGCTATGATATCCTCACCCTTGGAGCAGCCTATCCGTTTACCTTCAACGTCCAAGGCGTAGAGCTCACCATTAAACCCACCCTCGCCCTACTTATCGGTGGAAACTTAGAGCTTCGAGCAATTCAGAACACCTGGCACCTCATCCGAAAGATCCCCCTCCTTCGGGTCAACTACTCAACAAATACTCCCACCCTTCACCTCCAAGGCGGTGGCGAAGTAACAGCCCACTGGCCATTGGGATATGGGGCAGTTGAAGTTCAAGGAGGCGGAATTCTCGCCCCGACGTGGATACATCGCCTTCACGCTACGGTTGCGTACTACCCCGATTACGCCACCCGCCTCGCCCTCTCCTATCGCTTCCTCGATTTTACCGACACCTACCCTAACCAGCGGGATCATTTTAAGAATTACGATGGATTGGAACTCTCCTTCACCCATCAAAGCGGCCCCCTTACTGAGTTTTTTGTCTTCTATCCAGAGGCGGGAGTCTCTTACGGTGCCTACCTCGTCAACGTCTTTTCGTTTAAGGAACCTAAAACCTTCCAACATGCGGATTGGACGTATTCGTTTGGTCTTGGGTTTAATCAGATAATCGGAAGTATTCAGCTCTATGGGATTACCTATCGGAATATCTCGTTTGAAATTCGAAACGCAAGTGGTTCGATTAAAGAAAGCGGAAATGAAATCGGGCGGCACCAAGGTGGCCTCTACGCCCTCGGCTACAATGTTTACTTCCCAATCAATGATTTCGTTCAGCCGTTCATTAAACCCTACGGTGGAGTGGAGCGCTTTGCCTACTTAATAGATCAAAAACCAATCTTCGAGAAATTCCTACCAACCCTTGGTGTTGAAGTAGGAGTTCAGGTTGGCAAACCCCTCATCTTTGGTGCCACAGCGTGGCGAACCGCCATCGGCCTCACGGTCCACTACCCCTTTGGGTATGAGAAGATCGCCTCAGCAATCCCGGCTGAGTACGCACGGGCTCAATCAGCGCTCCAATTCGGCCTCCTCTTAAAAGTTGAAATCGACCATGATCGAAAGGCGTTAGCCCGCCAAGGTAAGCGGCCTAAGCGAGGTCTTAGCCCATATTTACCGTAAACCCAACCCATTTCCGCTATACAGGCAATGGTGAAGAGGTACAATACAAGTATGAGACGGATAGTGCTCCTCACCACTCTCCTCGTCCTTTTTTCGAGCGTGCTCAGCGCTCGAATCGTCGAGGAGGTGAGCGTTGGCATGGGAAACGATTGGGTGACTCTTGGCATCGGAGATAACTGGGATGATGGTTTGAGTTTTGGAGCTCATCTTTCCGTACGCTTAGAAAACAACCTCATTTTTTCCTTTGATCTTGAAGGGTACACCGATAAGCTTGAAAGCGCCTCCCGCTACGATATTGCCAAGCTCACTGCCTCCTACCCCTTCACCTTCATCCTGGGTCCAACGACGTTGACCCTTACTCCTACAACAGGCATCCTCCTCAGTGGAAACTTAGCATTTCAAGAAGCCCAGAACCTCCTGCACCGAATCTTAAAAAAGGATGAAGTCTTTTTATCCTACCCAACGCCCTTGATCACCGCCCACTATACGATCGCCTTAGAAGCAGCGTACGGCTTTGACTTTACCTTAGGAAAGATTGAAGCCGTAGCTGGTGTTGACTATGAGGTCGGCTGGGCGTTTGATTGGTATTCCGGAGCCCGCCTACGCCTCGATCGAGAGTCGTACCTTACCCTCGGGTGGCGGTGGGCGTACTCTGCTAGCCGGTATGAGAGCCAAGACCTTCAAACTCATCGCTATCGTGGTATTGAGCTCACCCTCTACCACGATGGGGCGGTCCTCTCCACCTTCTTTGCCACCTACCCCCTAACGGGCTACTCCTACGGAGGGTGGTACATCAACCCCTTTGGCTTTAGCGAACAACCGACGTTCGAAAGCCCCGATTACGCCATTGGCATGGGAATCTTTCTTGACCTTACTGGGCAACGAAATCGCTCAATTGAAGTGATCTACAAGAACCTCAGCATTGAACTGCGCTACAAGAACGGGCCTATTGAAGATTCTTGGTATCAAGTCTCATCGTACTTAGTAGGATGGCGTTATGACCTCTATGAAGGATCGTGGGCCTTTCCCTACCTCAAAGCCCTTGCAGGCTTAGAACAGTTCGCTTTAAAGCACGAGAGTAGAGCAGTCCGAGATCACTCCTTCTACCCCACAATCGCCGTCGAGGCAGGCTCTTACTTCGGCAAGCCAAAGCAGTGGGTGTTAGGAAACCTTAACTATCGCCCTCGCCTCGCTGCGAGCCTTCATTACATCATTGGGAATGAGCCCCGGCCTACGCTTCCAGTTGTGTATCAACACCAAATTCCCACCCTTATCTTTCAAATTGGAATCGCCCTTGAGATCGAGCACGATCTGCACTAAAAGAGGGAGAGGCCCTCAATTCCAATTGAATAGCTCCACCATCCATTTGTAAGAATATTGAATGCAGCGTAGAGCGTAAGGTCAGCTCCTGCTCCAAGGGTATACTCGGCACTGAGCTTTGCTTGGAATCCCACAACCCGCTCCCACGTAAAAGTTCCAGCGGTAAGCGGGTATAGCGCTGTTTGGGCCCCAACTTCTAAGCCTAGGCCAGTAAAGCCCCCGTAGAGGAAGGGCTGGTCTAAGAGGGTAATCGGTATTCGAAGCGTT
>JBBADN010000149.1:0-4029 GCA_041656455.1 Sphaerochaeta sp.
TTGATGCCCAGTTACACGCCTCATATCGCCTTAAGAGTCTCCTTGCAGAAGAGTAATCTTCGCTGGGTAAAGAACACAATAAACACCCTCTTACTCCTTGGGGATCATCCCCAAGGGTTAGCCGAGAGAGCTCTCTTTGCCTTCTATTTCTCAATCCATTACCTCTAATCAAATAAAACACTTCCTTTTCTCGTTAAAATTACCTTATTCTGAGCATGGAAATAGTGATGAAGTGGCGTGTTTGATTGACTTGCCGTTCTTCATGCTGTACCCTAATTTGTATGAAAACGTGGATAAGTTACTTAGCGGCAACAGCGTTCGGGCTAGCAGCAACATTCGTCTTTGGCGAGTCCTCTTTTTTCCAGCAAGCGACGTACACAATCACCGCAGTGCTGGTCCAACTAGGAGGGTTCATCCTCATTCCTTTCGTCTTCTTCAGCTTTGCTGCTGGAGTAGCTTCCCTCAGAAAGGATAAAAAGGGATGTAAGTTTGTTCGTACAACTGTGTTTTGGAGCGTCTTTTCAACGGTTCTCCTCGCCCTTACTGCGGCGGTGGTCTTCCGCTTCCTCCCGATTGCCTTCCCATCTTCATCCTCCGCTGGTAGTGACGCCAGTGGCCTCTCCATGGTCGGCCTGCAATCCTTTTCGACGTTCCTCGGACATCTGACAATCGTAAACCCCTTCTACACCCTTGTGAAGGCGGAAAGCTTCCTCTTGCCGATTATCATTATCGCCCTCTTATTTGGGTGGTTCCTCAAACCAAATATTGAGATTATCCGCCCAGCATACGTAGTGATGAACTCCTTCAGCGAAACGTTCTTCCGCTTAGCGAAAGCGTGGGCGCAGTGGGGGGCAATCTTCCTCTTCTTCATCTCTTCGTACTGGATTACCACCATTGCTCAAGAAGGAACAATCTTTGTCATCCTCGACTATCTCATGATTTTAGGAATCGTCGTCGCAGGAGCACTCTTTGTCGTCCTGCCGCTACTCTTAGGAATCTTCTCCCTCTTTAGGGTTAACCCGTATCGGATTCTCTACCGCATGCTAGGCCCAGCCCTCGCTGGCTTGTTCACCGGTTCAATTTTCTACACCACCCCATCGACGATGAGTTTAACCCGTCAAGGCCTCAGCGTTCAAAAGCGCGTCAGTGGAACTGCAGTCCCCCTCTATACGATCATTGGTCGCGGTGGTTCTGCATTAATCTCTACGCTCTCAACGCTCACTTTAATCTACGCCGCAACGGGCAGTGTCCCTGAGGATATGGTTCTCTTAACGATTGCCTTAGTATCCGCCCTCTTCTCAGTCGTCAGTCCGCTCTACTTAGGCTTTGAAGTCTTCTTCATCACAACCCTTACCTTAAACTACCTGAAGATTGACCTTTACGGCGCTCAAATGTCGATGATTGCATTGATGCCAATCCTCAATGGTCTCGGTGTTTTAATTGATACGTACGTTGCCTCGTTTGGAGCGGCCTATACGTGTAGCCGGATGGGCGTTCTTGTAAAAACTCCCTACCGTGACATTGTATGAACAAAGCGCTTCGACTAACGTTTAACTTGATTCAGGGCCTACTTACCATGGCCCTGAGTTTTATTGCAATTATCACCTTCATTGTTTCCAAGGAAAGTCACCTCGCCCGCGAAGCTCAGGCGCACCTTTACCCCGCCCTCATTCAAATCTGGGTTACCTTCCTCATCTCCTTACTGATCATCACCCGTTACCGGGCAAACCTTGGTAGTGAAGCGGAGCTCCTACCAGTTCTCTTTCTGACGATCATCCTCTCTAACATCAAGATTCTTCCCCTTCATCAGGCGATTACCGGAACGTTCCTCCTCGATGGAACCACCATCACCTTCCTCTACCATGGAAGTCTCCTCTACGCCGCCTTCCTCTTCCTCGTTGCTTCGCTTCTTCTGATCCGGTTAGCTCCTTCGAAAATTGGCCTGATTACCTTTGTTGGAATGGCAGGGGCGATCATCCTCGCCCTCCTTGTACCGAGTAACCCCAATGATCCATCGTTCCTGTTAGAGGTTGGCATCAGTGATTCGCTCTTCTTAGCGATTATCATCATCCTTACCGCTATCGCTGCTCTTACCTACCTCGTCACGATCATCAGTGAGGAGACGAACCGAGAAACAAGTTTTAAAGCATTGGCGTTTCTTTTGCTCTCCCTTGGAAACGCCTTTGTGGCAACAAGTCAACGAACAACCTTCAATATCGTAGGTTTACTTCTTTACACCGCCGGCAGTGTTGTCCTTCTCCTCATTTCACGCTCGTATCACCTTTAAACGCCCCGACTAATCGCCGAATGACCGGCTCTTGGGGGTTTTGGAGGGTGTAAATCGTAAGATGGTCGATCGCCCGGGTCATCGCTACGTAGAGGAGCTTTCGAATCAGCTCATCATTTACCGCCTCTTCATACGACGCCTTCGTCTTTGGTAAGAATGGAAGGTAGATGAAAACAACTGCGACATCCAAGCCCTTAGCGGAGTGAAGCGTTGAAAGACGAATCGCCCCATCGGATGAGGAGTCGAAGGAAAACTCTGAGTCATTGATTCTAACACAGCGCTTACCGATCGCCTGAAGAGCTTTTTCTATTTCGCTGTAGCACGAGCTTGAAGGACACATGATGCAGAGGTTCTCCGCCTCATATTCAAGGTATTCAGTAAAAAGAGTAATGCGCTCAACAAGACTCGATAAGAGTGCTGAGGGATTCTTTCTTTGATACAGCTCAGGGTCGGCCCCATCGCGAAGAGCAACGGCGCCTTCGCCTTCACTTCGTTTTTCAAAACGTTGGGCAAGCTCATGAATCTGCAAGGTGGAGCGGAAGTTCTCCTGAAGAAGCACCGTTCGATCGACCACATCAACTCCCGTTTGAACGAAGGAGAAGCCAGGTTGATAAATCGCCTGCTCCCCATCCCCAGCTAAGACGATTGAGCGGCGAGCAAAGCGCTTAAGCGCCTTTAATGCCATAATCGTTAGGTCTTGTGCTTCATCGATGAAGAGGTGGTCAAACGGTTCACAGCGCTCGGCAAGCTCAAGGGCTTTAATTGGAAAGTAAGCAAAAGGAAGACGCTTCGTTGCTTCGATGTAATCTTCGACGACAACCCGTGCCTCCCAGATTTGAATTCGAGTAGGGATTGGGTAATCGTGGGCCAGACCAGCTCTAGGAAGTCCTTCGATGCAGTACGCCTCATAGGAAAAGCCGCGATCCCAGAAGACAGTGACAATCTCTTCATAGATTTCAGAGCGGGTGATTGCTTCGCTTTCATACTGGGCGCAGAGTTCAACGAGCTCACTCACATCGAGCAAGGGGGTATACCCCTCCTGTGCTTCATTGATCCGCTCTAAGAGGAAGTGGTGAACCGTCATGATGGAGTCTAGGGAATCAGTAAGAAGGCGGGCGAGGTACTGTCCGTACTTCGCAAGGGAGTTGGTGAACGTCAGAAGAGCTACTCGACTCCCTTCCGTTCGCTTTTCGATCGCCTTTAGTAGAACAAGGGTTTTTCCCGTTCCTGGTCCTCCGGTGATCAGGAAGTCTTCGTCTAAGTCAATGTGGCTCAACGCCGCCTCCTGCTCAGGCGAGAGGCGCATGATGAGGCGCTCGTAGTCACGCCGGGTTCGGGTGTAGAACGTTAAACTCCGTAACGCCTCTATGTACTCTTGGAGGGAGGAGCTTTTTTTATCCAGCGCCCTCAGCTGCTCCTGCAGCTCATAGCGCTCCTTTCTCAACTCTTTATTCTTCGCCTCATTGTCCTCAGCACTCTTTGAAAGCGTTCCGATTTTCCCTTCATTAAGGCGAAGGAGTTCTTTCAGCCTCGTGAGCTCCGCTTCGCGCGTTTGAAGTTCAGCAAGTTGGTCACTCAGCGAATCTTCTTTTGTAAGGAGCTCTTTATTCTTCTTCTGAAGATTCCGGGCTTGGGCGAGCAACTCTCCCTTCGTCTCAGAGCGCTCCCAGATCTCATCGTACGTTCGAGTAATCTCCTGTAACACTGAATGGGAACTTTCATCGATGAGGGTGCAGAAGGTA
>JBBADN010000150.1:0-3984 GCA_041656455.1 Sphaerochaeta sp.
AAAGACTGACATTTCTAATACCTGTCCTTCATCATTGAAATTGACTGGAAGCCCTAACGGTCTTCCTCTACTCCAATCTCACTGTTCTTTTCCTAACGCTTGAACTGTCAATAATCGTTCCCCTTCTGTAAAAGGGGGGCCTATAAGAGTAGCCGAACTCACTAGATGGGTCAAGGGCGGTAGGCCCTTCCAAGAAGTTGAGGTTTGGCGCTCAAGCCAACAAGAAGGGATACTACAGAGTATTAGATCTTTTGTCTATACCCATTTTACTATTTTAACAAATATTTCTCATTTTGTTATTATACAACAAATTATTTTTTAACAAATTAGGGCCATCATCAACGATGATCTAAAAGTGGGGACAACAACCAAGGTGGGAATATCATTGCTGAGCAAGAGTGATGACAAATAGACAATAGTGAAGAAGAAGCCGCCTTCTGAAGCACTATAGTTACTCTTGTGAAAGGAGATAAATTCCAGTAGTGTGTGGGTAAAGGAGGCGCTCGGATGGCACTCATTCGTAAGTCGATTACCCAAGATCTTCCCTACATATATGATATCGCGCTCAAGACGGCATTCGCTGGCTTAGATGGGACGCCGTACTACCACGATCAGTGGGCGGTTGGGCATTACTACGCGGTGCCGTATTTCTTCTTTGAACCCGAGCTCTGCTTCACCGCCGTCAACGATCAAGGAGTCCCTGCTGGCTACATCGTCGGCACGAGCGATACTCGTTCTTTTAACCAATGGATGCAGGATGAGTGGCTTCCCCCATTACGAGAGCTCTATAAAGGGGTAAAAGAGTTTAAAAGTGACGCTGAAGCGTACACGATTCGCCAAATCCTCACCGGCCCCGGTGAAGGACTTTGGCAGAATCTCGGCTATCCTGCCCACCTCCACGTTGATCTACTCGACTCCCTCCAAGGCAAAGGCCTTGGTAAGGCGTTAATGCACACGTTCTTTGATGCGATCCAAGCAAAAGACGTTCATGGAGTCCACCTCGGAGTCGATGGACGGAACGTTCGCGCCTTTGGCTTCTACGAAGCGATGGGCTTTGCCATCCTTGAAGAAGTAGCAGGTGGCGCGACGTTCGGGATTAAGCTCGCTTAAGAGGCGTCACTATTCCACTTCTTAGCAAGATCCTCTAAATCACTGGCAAGGCGGCTCGTTGCATTAGCGAGGCGCGTTGCACGTTTTTCGTCGGTCGTGTGCTCAGCAGCCAATTTAATCCGGCCAAGTACCTCATTAAAGGTAGCCTCATGCTCAAGAAGCGCTGCTAAGGCAGCTTGGAGATTCTTCATGTACGGCATTTCGGTGAGGGTAATTGGCTCGGCGGTAGGAATCGACTCGACATCCAGTAGATCATACGCCTCATCAAAGTAGGGAGCGTAGGCGTGTACATCCAGCGTTCGCTGAACGTACGAAGCAAACCACGGGGCGACTTCTTCATCACCGTGCACAACGAAGACTCGTTCGATGGGGGTATTTACACTAGAAAGCCACCGAATTAACCCATCTTGGTCGGCGTGCCCGCTGGTACCGTGCAGCTCGGTGATCTCACACTGCACATCGATCTGTTCACCAAAGATTGTCACATGATGCGCCCCGTCGTAGATTGAGCGCCCAAGGGTTCCTGCAGCTTGATACCCACTGAAGATGACCGTTGACTCTTTCCGCCAGAGGTTGTGCTTTAAGTGGTGCTTAATTCGTCCTGCCTCACACATTCCACTGGATGAGATAATCACACAGCTCTCTTTGCGGTAGTTCAAAGCGATGGAATCTTCGACGTCCACCACTGCCGTCAATCCATCAAAAAGAATTGGATTGACCCCGGCGTGGACGAGGGCCATCGTCTCTTCATCCATATACCCATAGAGGTTCCCGGCAAAGACGTTTGTCGCTTTCACTGACAAGGGGCTATCAACAAAGACAGGGATTGCTTCACTGCAGAGCTTCTCCTCAATAATGATGCGCAGCAAGTACAACAACTCCTGGGTCCGACCAACACTGAAGGCGGGAATAATAACGTTGCCTCCCCGATCAAAGGTTCGCTGGATAATTGCAGCGAGCTCCTTTGCCCGCGTTAACGAAGTAATTGGATTACCCGCTGGGTCTATGAGTGGCGGGTGGTTACGATTGCCGTACGTCGACTCCATGATGACGTAGTCCGCTTCGGTAATATAGACGGGGTCTTTGATCAACGGCTGATCGAGGTTTCCAATATCTCCACTGAAGACGAGCTTCTTCGTTACCCCTTCTTCGGTGAGCCACACCTCAATAGATGCTGAGCCAAGAAGGTGACCGGCGTCTTGATAGCGAACAGTGATCCCTTCACTGATCGTTCGCTGCTCTTCGTAGGCGATTG
Organism: Sphaerochaeta sp.; assembly: GCA_041656455.1. Taxonomy (GTDB): domain Bacteria; phylum Spirochaetota; class Spirochaetia; order Sphaerochaetales; family Sphaerochaetaceae; genus Sphaerochaeta. The sequence continues at coordinate 2,366 of JBBADN010000150.1, forward strand.
ACGTAAAGAAAGAGAGGCTCTTAAACGCGTCGCTGATGGTGTATAACGGCTCAATAATTTGGCTCCCCGATCGCTTCGCCTTGCGATTTTGCCACTCCGCCTCCGATTCTTGAATGTGAGCTGAATCGGCGAGCATAATCGAGCACAACTCCTCGGTCGCTTCGGTGGCGATAATCTGCCCAGTAAACCCATCTTTGACCAAAAGAGGAATTCGGCCACTGTGGTCGATGTGGGCGTGGGTCAGAAGTAGGTAATCGATTGTGCGGGCGTCAAAGGGTAATTGAAGCCCTCCTTTCTTTGCATCGTTTCCTTGGGGGAGGCCGCAATCAACGAGAATTCTCTTGCCATTGGACTCAACTAACGTACAACTTCCCGTAACGTAGCGGTTCGCTCCATAAAAATGAATCTTCATCTCGAGCTCCTTTCCTATAGGATACACCTTCTTACCCCCGTTACCCCATTGTAAAAATCCTTATTTTCCAAGAAAACTTGCAAGGCGAGTAAAGAACAGGTAAGCTTTGGCGGGAGGAATCAACAATGGATGAACATCTCTATGAAGTACGAATGAAAGCCGTTGGGCGAACGATCGAGGCCCTGGGCAAAAATAATATCAACGCCCACTTTATTCCGACAGTCGCTGAGGTTAAACACGAAGTGGCAAAACGCCTGAAAAAAGGTGCAACTGTTGGAGTAGGTGGTTCAGCAAGCTTAGAAAAAGCGGGCATCTTGGAGTTACTCCGTAGCGGTGACTACGCCTTCTTAGATCGCTACGCCCCGAATCTCTCTAAAGAGGATATTCGCCAAATCTTTATCGCCTCATTTGGAGCAGACGTCTACCTTTCGGGGGTCAATGCGATCACCGAACACGGGGAGCTGTACTGCGTTGATGGAAACGGCAACCGCGTTGCCGCCCTCCTCTATGGACCAAAAGAAGTCCTCATCGTCGCCTCGTGGGATAAGATCGTCCCGAACCTCAAAGAAGCTGCCCTTCGCGTGAAGCGCGTTGCCGCTCCAACAAACGCTACACGACTGAAGAAGAAGACGCACTGTACCGAACACGGCTACTGCGTCAGTGCGGTGGTGGATGATGATCATCTCATGGCGTTAGAAGCAGGGCTGTGTGAGGATACAATCTGCGCGAACTACGTTGTGCTCTCTAATCAACGGTTTATTAACCGAATTACTGTTCTCATCGTCGGTGAGAGTTTTGGATATTAATGGAGGATCTCATGGTTTCTAATTTTACGTATTACACCCCGACCGAAGTCGTCTTCGGCAAAGATACTGAACACGCAGCCGGAGCGCTTGTAAAGCGCTACGGAGGAACAAAAGTACTGCTACACTACGGCAGTCAATCGGCAAAGGCCTCGGGCCTTTTAGACCGCGTTGAGGCGTCGCTGAAAGCTGAAGGCATCGACTACGTCGAACTTGGTGGAGTAGTTCCTAATCCCCGCCTCTCGTTAGTGCACGAAGGGATCGCCCTTGGTAAGCGCGAAGGGGTGGATTTCATCCTCGCAGTCGGCGGAGGCTCCGCCCTCGATTCAGCAAAGGCGATCGCCTACGGCCTTCACGATGGGGGCGAAGTGTGGGATTTCTACGCTGGAAAACGAACGGTACCT
>JBBADN010000151.1:0-3973 GCA_041656455.1 Sphaerochaeta sp.
GTTATCATCACCCGCTCCGGCCCTTGATGGTCCAATGAGTACAGCGAACTCACCCTTTACTATAGTTCGCCCTTTCAGTGTTTGAAGGACTTCCGCTAAGCTCCCACTGAGAAACTCTTCAAACTTCTTCGTCATCTCTCGGCCAACGACAACACGGCGTTGAGGAGCAAGAGTAAGTAACTCCTCCAATACTTTTACGATTCGAAAAGGAGATTCATAAAAGACAAAGGATTCATCGCGATTAAGCAGCTCCTCTAAGCGCTTCTTCCGTCTTCCGCTCTTAGGTGAAAGAAAGCCTTCGAAGTGAACACTTCGACCGATGTATCCAGCGACACTAAGTAGGGTCGTTAGCGCACTTGCCCCAGGAAGGGGTACGACATCGAAGCCCGCTGTGCGGACTGCTTCAACTAAGCGGCTTCCGGGGTCACTGACTCCCGGTGTTCCCGCATCAGAGACGAAGGCGACGTTCTTGCCTTCTTCTAAGAGGTTAATAATCCCTTTGGCGGAGTTTGCTTCGTTGTGGGCGTGAGTTGCGATGAGGCGCTTGGAGATATTGTAGTGGGTAAGTAGATTCTGAGTGTGCCGAGTATCTTCACACGCGATTACATCTACACTCTGTAATACTTCAACAGCTCGGTAGGTAATATCACCTAAATTCCCAATCGGGGTTGCTACCACATAGAGAATACTCATATCGTCAGTCTACACTTCGCCGAAGATGGTTACAAGCCAGCTTGATGTGGTATTAAAAACCACGCACCGTGGTTGATTTAACCAAATATCCCTTATGTTACAGATATCACTCGGTAAATACCTGCAATTTGACCTCATTTTGAAGTTGGCACGCCTTCTGCATTAGAAGGAGTACCAAGAGTGAATAGGAGGCATACAATGCAATTTTTTAAAAGAATCCGGGATATCATCAGCTCAAACGTCAATACCACCCTCGACAAGTTTGAAGATCCCCAGAAGATGATCGCCTTGATGATCACGAACTTAGAAGAGCTTCAAACGAAGACGCGCTCCTCGATCGCCGCTCGGAAGGCGGAGCTTGTCTCGCTCAACCACCAGCACAAGGAAGCGGAAGCTGCGGTAAAGCGTTGGGCTGAACGGGCAAAGCTCGCTGTAACCAACGAGAAAGAAGACCTTGCTCGCGAGGCGCTCCTTGAAAAGCGCAAAGCGAGTGAGCACGCAAGCCACGTGGGCGAACAGATCACCAACTTAGAGGGAATCATCGCTGCTCAAACAACCCAACTCGCCCAAATTGGCGATAAGCTGAAGGAAGTGAAGGATAAGCAGCAGATTCTTATCCAGCGCTCAGTCAGTGCAAAAGAGCGTCGCCACGTTGCCTCCGTCTTAAAAGAGAGCGACTCTTCTTCCTTAGCAGCGAAGTTCAGTGACCTTGAGTCGAAGATTGAGCGAATGGAAGCAGAAGCGGAGATGGCGGCGTACACTGGAGCGACTTCCGTTCTTGAGCAGTTTGCTCAAATGGAAACGGATGAAGCGATTGAAGCAGAGCTTGCTGAGCTAAAAAAGAGCAGTGCTCCAAAGAAGAGTGCACCAAAAGCTGAGTAACGAATTGACGGAATCTCCAAAACGGGCACCAAGGGGTGCCCGTTTTTCATTACACCCGATCTTGATATTTGCGGTAGAGGCCACGCAATTGGTCGTAGGTAAGGCCAAGAAGCTTTGCTGCTTCCTTTTGATTCCCCCCAGCTTGGACTAACGCTTCTTTGAGGTAGCGAATCTCAAATTCAATGCGCTCTTCTTCAAACGCACCAAGGGTGATACTCTGTTCACCACTTGGCTTCTTTGGCTCAAAGGGATTGGCAAAGGGGTCGAATTGAAGTGCCTCAATGTGACTATCCTCACTGCGATACACCGCCCGCTCGATGACGTTCTTCAGCTCCCGAACGTTCCCAGGCCATGAGTAGGAGAGGAGTTGGTCGACAACCGAATCACTGAAGCTCACCAGAACAGAGCGGTTACACTCAATGGCCATCTTAGAGGCAAAGAAGTAAGCAAGGGTAAGGATGTCCTCCCCGCGCTCGCGCAGCGGTGGGAGAAATAACACTTCAAAGGAGAGGCGGTCTAAGAGGTCCTGTTTGAACTTTCCCTCCTCGACGAGGGAGGGTAAATCGGCGTTCGTTGCCCCAACGATTCGAACGTTTACTTCGTGGGTTACTGAGGAACCAACGCGCTCATAGGTACCATATTCAACAACGCGAAGGATTTTCTCTTGAACTTCAAGGGGAATGAGGCCAATCTCATCAAGAAAGAGGGTTCCCCCTTCCGCTTCTTCAAAACGCCCTTTGCGGGTTTTCTGCGCCCCGGTGAACGCCCCTTGTTCGTAGCCAAAGAGCTCAGTCTCGATGAGCGAAGGTGGGAGGGCGGCGCAGTTTACCGTGATGAGGCTTTTATCCCACCGAGGGGAGAGGAAGTGAAGACGCCGAGCGGCGATTTCTTTTCCACTACCCCGCTCGCCTACTAAGAGCACGGGACGGTTTACCGCTGCAACCCGGCTGAGCTTTGCTTGGAAGTCGAGGAAGACTTCGCTTTCACCAAGGGGTTGCTGAGTATATCCTTCTTGCGCTGCCATGACTGCTTCCTTTGGTTTAATTTACCATCTATGGTCGATTAAACCATCGAAACTATACCATAGTGGGTGAAAGAACGAAAGATGAACGCCTAGAACGGTGATTTATGAGTTGGCATGCTTTGTGCATATTTTGTACTGTATACCGAGATGAAGGAGATTAATCATGGGAGTATTTTCAAGATTTTTAGATATCGTAAATGCGAATATTAATGCGCTGCTCGATAAAGCGGAAGATCCTGAGAAGATGATTCGCCTGATGATGCAGGAGATGGAGGATACCCTCATTGAGTTGAAGTCCTCCGCTGCCGCGAAGATGGCGAACCTTGCTAAGTCAAAACGCGAGTACAGCGAATTTGAAGAAGAGATTAAGCGCTGGCACGCCCGAGCAGAGCTTGCGATTCAGAAAGGTCGCGAGGACCTCGCCCGCGAAGCGCTTTTAGCGAAGCGCCAGGCGAGCGAACACCTTCAGCCGTTGCTTGATCAAATTGCCCGAAGCGAGGATTTAATCGCTGTCGCCAAAAGTGAGATTGACCAAATTGAGCAGAAGCTTGCTTCAGTGAAGCAGAAATACCAAGCGATGGTCGATCGAGCAAAGCGCGCCAAAGAAGAGGAAGCAGTTAACGAGACGATGAAGAAGAGCTCTGATAATCGCTTTGAAGCGATGCAAGACCAGATCGATCGAATGCAAGCTTCGAACGAACTAAACCGTCGAAACGCCTCCCTTGATGAGCAGTTTAAGAAGCTCGAAGAAGTGGAAGACTTGGAAGCTGAGCTCGCTGAACTGAAGAAACTCGCAGGGGGTAAGTAATGGCAGCAGTACCAATCCTTGCGGTTATTTTCATCTTCATCATCATCATTAGTGTTCTTGATCACGCCCACAGTGAGCGCAAGCGCAAAATTGAAGCAGCCTTGCGGATGCGCGAGATGGAGTTAGGCTATCCCCCTGGGACGTACTCCTCCCCAAAGTGGTCAAAGAAGTTTTCCAACAAGAACGCTGAGGATGCAATTAAAGAAGTATATGAGCAGTTCGCCTCCAAAGGCAGTACCCGAGTAGAGATGGAACAAGGAATCGTCGATCTTGAAGAACGCCTTGGAAACTTAGAAGAGATTTTACGGAGTCGAAAGAGCTCCTACGATAAGGAAGAGAAGGAATGAGCACAATGGCTAGAAAAAGACTATACCGCTCCCCACGGGGAAAGATTTTCGGAGTATGCGCCGGCATTGCTGAGTGGCGGGACTTAAATGTAGACATCGTTCGTCTTATCGTGGGAATTTCAATTCTGAGTACTGGCTTCTTTCCCGGTGCCCTCATTTACCTCGGAATTGCCCTCATCGTACCCATGGCTCCGGTATATGAACCCCGTGATGAGAACC
>JBBADN010000152.1:0-3955 GCA_041656455.1 Sphaerochaeta sp.
GTTTGAACTCCCCCCAATCAAAGACGATGAGATCTTAGCAAAGGTCATCACCAATAGTATTTGTATGAGCGACCACAAGGCTGCCGCCCAAGGTCCAAACCACAAGCGAATTCCTAAGGATATCGACAAGAACCCGATCATGCTCGGCCACGAGCTGTGCGGTGAGATTCTTGAAGTCGGATCAAAGTGGAAAGACAAGTACCACGAAGGGATGCGCTTTACGATTCAGCCAGCGATGAACTACAAGGGAAGTCTTGATGCTCCTGGTTACTCCTTCCCGTACATCGGGGGAGACGCCACGTACATCATCCTTCCACACATGTTGATGGAGCTTGATTGTCTCCTTCCGTACGATGGGGATTCTTACTTCCTCGGTAGCTTAGCGGAACCGTTAAGCTGTGTTGTTGGTACGTTCCACGCGATGTATCACACCACCAGTGGTTCCTACGTTCACCACATGGGAATCGTTGAAGGTGGGAACGCCGCGATCCTCGCTGGTGTTGGGCCGATGGGAATGGGGGCGATCGACTACGCAATCAACAACCCCGACCGCCGGCCAGGGCGCCTCGTTGTCACTGACATCGACCAAGCGCGCCTCGATCGAGCCGCCACCCTCTACACTGTTGAACACGCAAAAAAGAACGGTGTTGAGCTGCACTACGTGAATACCCGCAACATGGAAGATCCCAACAAAGCGTTGATGGACCTCTCCGGTGGGGAAGGCTTTAACGACGTCTTTGTGATGGCCCCAGTGAAGATGCTCATTGAGCAAGCGGATGCGATTTTGGCGAAGGATGGATGTTTGAACTTCTTTGCTGGACCGGAGCGCACCGACTTTACGGCGAGCCTGAACTTCTACAACGTTCACTACGCTTCAACGCACATCGTTGGAACGAGTGGGGGTAACACCGATGATCTGCGTGAGTCATTGAAGTTAATGGAGCAGGGCTTGATCAACCCAGCTGGAATGGTCACCCACATCGGTGGTCTTTCCTCCGTCCCGCAGACGGTCATCGACCTTCCTTCCATTCCTGGCGGGAAAAAGATGATCTATACGCACCTTGACTTCCCGCTCACTGCAATAGAAGATTTTGCAGAGAAGGGGAAAGAGTTCCCGATCTTCGCTAAGCTTGATGAATTGGTGAAGAAGCACAATGGATTGTGGAATGCGGAAGCTGAGAAGTATCTCATGGAGCATTGCACGATGAAGATTGAGGGCTAAGGATGAAGAAGCACATCGCGATTGATTTAGGGGCGAGTAACGGGCGTGTTCTCGTTGGGAATGTCGAAGAGTTTGAAGTGGTTCACCGCTTCACAACGTACAATGACCAACTCCTTGGGGAGTTCTACTGGAATATCCAAGGGCTCTTTTCAGAGATTAAAAGTGGTCTAAAGCGGGCGTTTGACCGCTATCCCAATGAGATTGCTTCAATTGGAATTGATACGTGGGGCGTCGATTACGCCCTCGTCGATGAAAATGGAGCGCTTGTTTCCCTCTGCTATCACTATCGCGATGGGCGAACCGATGGCCTTATTGAAGAAGTAAGTAAAAAGCTGGGAGGTAAAGAACGGATCTTTGAAGAGACGGGCATCGCCTTCCAGCCGTTTAACACCCTCTATCAACTCGCTGCCCATATGCGTGACCGCCCGGCGGCGTTTAGTGCAGCGAGGCACTACCTCGCCCTGCCAGACCTCCTTGGGTATTGGCTTACCGGGGTGATGAAGAATGAGCGCAGCCACGCATCAACAACGCAGCTCTACAACCCCAAAACAAGAAACTGGGCGTGGTCGATCATCGATGAGATGGGCTTCGACCGCTCCCTCTTTGGGGAAATTGTTGACAGTGGAACAATCCTCGGCCCTCTTACCGCCGATGTTATTCATGAAGTTGGAGCCTCAAGTGATGTCTTGGTCATCGCCTCAGCTGCCCACGACACTGCAAGCGCCGTAGCGGCTGTTCCCGCTGGTGCAGGGGAGGTTCCCCTCTACATCTCAAGTGGAACGTGGTCGCTCCTTGGTAGTGAGCTCAGTGAGCCGCTGACGAGCAAAGAAGCGATGGAAAGTGGCTTTACGAATGAAGTGGCAGCAAACTCCCAGATTCGCTACCTCAAGAATATCATGGGGATGTGGATTCAGCAGGAGTGCGTCCGTCACTGGGAGAGCCAAGGTGAGGTCCTCTCTTGGGCTGAGCTTGATGAGCAAACCCTTAAAGAAGACGCGTACCAAGGGGAGATTGATGTGAATGATCTTCGCTTCCTCAAACCAAGTACCTACGACAATTTGATGATTGACCGAATCGATACCTACCTCGCCGAACATGGAATGGAAAAACCCAAGAACAAGGGTCAGTACATGGTGGCGATTTACCGAGGCCTTGCTACAGCGTACGCTGAAGCGATTACAGACTTAGAGCGAGTACTTGGTATCAAGTTTACCTCGCTGAACATCATCGGTGGTGGGTCAAAGAATGAGATTCTGAATCAATGGACCGCTGATGCGACGGGCCTGACCGTGTTATCAGGGCCGGTTGAAGCAACAGCGCTGGGCAACCTCATCGTTCAAAGCTGGGCAACAGGGGAGCTCGCCTCCTTACAAGAGGGGCGGGATTTGATCCGAAGCCTTCATAAAGTAAAGACTTTTATTCCTCGTTCTTAATCACTAAGAGCTCCTTCATGACGCTAAAGAGGGAGCTCGAATGATGCTCTACTCCAAATCCATCATGTAGTCGGGTATAGATATCAAAGAGGCGGCGGTATACGATGACCGCCTCTTTGTTAGGCTGAACGATGACCGTCGGTGGAGGAACCATCGCCTTTTGGGCCACTCCGATCGTTGAATGAACACCACTTGCGACACTCACAGCGATTGCACTGCCAAGACCGCTGGCGTACTCACACTCAGCAATCACCATCGGGCGGTTGTGGACATCGGCGTAGATTTGAACAAGAAGGGGGTTTTTCTTCGGAATTCCCCCTGCGAGGATGATTGAATCGAGGCCGATTCCTTGCTCTTCAATACGGTCGATGATGATCTTTGATCCAAAGGCAGTCGCTTCAATGAGGGCCCGGTACACTTCAGCGGGGGTTGTTGCTAAATCCATGCCGAGGAGAAGGCCCGTAAGATTTTGGTCTTGAAGGATTGAGCGGTTTCCGTGATTCCAATCGAGGGCGATGAGGCCACTTTGTCCCGGCTTCATGTCCAGTGCTTCATGCATCAACGTGTGGTGGTTCCCGTGTAAGAACCCATCGACGTACCAGCCAAAGATATCGCCCACTCCACTTTGACCTGCTTCGATGCCGATCATATCGGGTAGGATGGAGTGCTCAACAACGCCCATCAACCCCGATGTTGCTGAGAAGCGTTGATCAAGCGGGGCAACGGTAATATCCACTGAGGAAGTCCCTACGCTCTTAACTAGCGTCTTGGCTCGGATGTGCGACCCAACTGCCCCAAAGTGCCCATCGAGAGCGGCAGTACCTAGGGTGATGCCTACCGGAAGGCCGAGGCGCTCGGCCCATTCTTTCCCTAGCGTTCCGGAGCTCTGATCAATTCCCTGAACTGGGGCGCGCTGTAGGCTTTCTCCTAACGGGAGGAGGCGCTCATCAAGGTGGGAAAGAAACTCTGAAGAGGGGTAGCCATTATCGTAGAGTGCCTTATGACTCGCTGCACAGATGTTGCGCACTGCGCTGTCGATGTGGGCTCTGCCACTGAGGAGAAAGAGGAGGTAGTCGGCGATTTCAATCCACGTGTACGCCGATTCTGCTACATGAGGATCAACATTCACACAGTGGAGGATCTTCGACCAAAACCACTCAGTTGAGTATGTTCCACCAATGCGATTGAGGTAGTGGGGGTAGAGCGATGTAATTACCTCGGTGATAAACTCACCTTCGGCAGTTGGAGTGTGGTCCTTCCACAGCCAGATGTGGGCGTTGAGGTTTGTGCTAAACTCTGG
>JBBADN010000153.1:0-3955 GCA_041656455.1 Sphaerochaeta sp.
AGATGCGTGGGTCTTTAACTACTCCAACCCGATGACAGCGATTACAACAACGGTTCTGCGCAAGTATCCTGACTTGAAATTTGTCGGAATGTGCCACGAGATCGCTTCCCTTGAGCGCTACCTCCCCTCGATCCTAAACACTCCCTTTGAAAACCTTGAACTCCGGGCGGCAGGGTTGAACCACTTTAGCGTTCTGTTAGAGGCGAAGTACAAGGATAGTGGAGCTGATGCGTATCCAGATATTCTTGCCAAAGCCCCGGCATTCTTTGAGAAAGAACCCGGCTACAGTGATATTCTTGCCTACCTAAAAGCAAATCCACAAGAACTCCAAACTGAAGGATCGACGAACCGAGCCCTCCCTGAAGGAATTCGTTCAAAGAAGAGTTGGGCTGATCGCACCCTCTTTAAGGAGATTCTCGAGCACTATAATCTACTTCCCATCACTGGTGATTCTCACATCGGTGAGTACATCGGGTGGGCGCACGATGTCGCCGACCATAAAGGGATTAAAGACTTCTTTGAGCTCTATCAAATTATGCTGGGTTTTGAGAAAACGAAGATTGAATTAAAAGCCCATGAGCGAATCGCCTTTATCCTCGATGGAATCATCGAAAACTCCGGCTATGAAGAGAGTGCGGTAAATATTCTTAATAAGGGGTTTATTCCTGACCTTCCTTCGTGGATCGCAGTTGAAGTTCCCGCCCGCGTCTACACAACGGGGCTCGAAGGAATCGCCTTCCCAAATTACCCCAAAGGCTTTGGGGCACTGCTTAGAAATTACACGGGGGTGTATGATTTAACAGCGGAAGCGATTTTAACAAAGAAAAAAGAGTACGCGATCCAAGCGCTGCTCGCCAGTCCGGTGATCACACCAATCAAAGCGGCGAGTGAGCTCGTTGAATTAATGATTCAGCGCCAACAGAAGTGGTTAGGGTATCTGAAGTAAAAGAAGAAAGCCTCCCAAAAGGAGGCCTTCGTTAGCGGCAAAGGGACTCGGACCCCTGACCTAGCGGATATGAGCCGCTTGCTCTACCAACTGAGCTATGCCGCCAGACAACGTTTGCACTATATCGAAACCTCTTTGCCTTAGTCAAGGGGGTTTGAGGAGCAATCGCCTTTGTGGTACGATGAATCCTCAAAGCGAGGAATTACTATGGAATATAAAACGTTTAGCAATGGATTAACGATCCCTGTTGTTGGCTTTGGAACGTGGCAAGTAAGCCCCGAAGAAGCGTATGCAAGTGTCGCGAGTGCTCTTGATGTTGGCTACCGCCACATCGATACAGCAGCAGCATATGAAAACGAAGCGGAAATTGGCCAAGCTATTACTGATAGTGGGGTTGTTCGCAGTGACCTCTTTATCACAACGAAGCTGTGGAACCGAATTCGTGGGTATAAAGAAACCCTCCAAGCGGCAAAGGAATCGATGGAGAAGCTCCAAACGGAGTACCTCGACCTCTATCTCATTCACTGGCCTAATCCAGCACCTCACCGCCACTGGTGGCAAGAAGCAAACGCCGAAAGCTGGAAAGCGATGGAAGAGCTCTACGAAGCGGGGAAGATTAAAGCGATCGGAATCAGTAACTTTGAAGAGCGGCACATCGATGAATTATTAAAGACAGCGACGATCATTCCCCATGCTAACCAGATTCGCCTCTTTGCTGGCGAGCAGCAACGCGCCTTAGTTGCGTATTGCCGCAATAAGGGGATGGTTACCCAGGCGTACAGTCCCTTAGGGGTAGGGGGAATCCTTAGCCATGAATTGATCGTCACCATTGCCAAAGAGAGTAATCATACTCCCGCTCAAGTGGCGCTGCGCTACAACATACAAAAAGGTCACGTGGTTCTTCCAAAGTCCGTTCACAAAGAACGAATGGTTGAAAACCTCAACCTCTTTGATTTTACCTTGAGTGATGAGCAGATGATTCGCCTCGATGCGATGCCCAATGTGATCAGTCCAAAGCGCAACCCCGATGAGGTCTCATTCTAATGGTCGGTTTTTTTATTAAAAAAGCGTTCTTTGATGGGTGGGATAATTTAATCTCATTGGTGGTTCACAACCTCGGCTACCTCCTTGTTGTGTTTCTTCTCTTCGGGGGGCTTTCACTCGCCGAAAGCTCTACCTTCCTCTTCTTCCTCATCATCATCCTCGGCCTCGGAGCTCTGGCGTTCTACAGTGCGGGAGCTGCAAGTGCTTCGTGGGCGTACGCGTACTACCAACGGCCGGGCTTTAATGATTTGAAGCGCGGGATTCGGATCTCATGGCGCCACGGCTTACTCTTTTGGGGGCTCTTGCTGTTAATCGTCACCTTAACGTTCTTAGTCATTCCCTTTTACATGAGTTTTGGGAACATGGTAGGTATTATTCTCAGTGTCCTTTTGTTTTGGGTGACTCTCTTATTGAGCTTTTCACTCCTCTACTACTACCCCCTCTTCTTTGCAATGCAAGGTGATCGACCAACGAAGACGCTGAAAAAAGCATTTCTTCTTGTCTTTGACAACCCGTTTTTCACCCTCTTTTTAGCGATCTACCAAGTCATTACCTTCATTCTCTCCCTTCTTTTGGCGTTCTTAGCTCCGGGATTTACTGGCATGAACCTCGCCTCTAGTGTGGCAACAAAGTTACTGCTCTTTAAGTACGACTACTTAGAAGCAGAGCCTGAAGCCGATCGAAAATCGATTCCTTGGGATGAACTCCTCTATGATGAACGCGAAGCGGTAGGACCGCGGTCGCTGAAGGGAATGATCTTCCCGTGGAAGGAGTAAGATGGAGATCGAAGTCGAACTCAAAGCGTGGGTCCGCGATTATGAGGCGCTAAAAAACCGCCTCGATGAGCGGACCGATGTTCTCTACATCGGCTTTGAAGAAAAAGCCGATACGTATTACGGACTCGGTGAAGAAGCGCTCTTTCGTATTCGTAAAGAACACATTAACGAGGAGCGCTCAGTGGTCATCACCCACAAGAAGCGCTCTACGATCGATGGCATTGAAGAAAACGTTGAATATGAGATTACCGTTGATTCTGCCCAAGAAGAGGCAACCCACGCCTTCTTTATCGCCCTCGGGTATAAGCCCGTAAAAACAAAGCATAAGCGTGGGTGGCGCTACCGCAAAGTTCACTCAACAACATCGTTAGGTCTTACGGTTGAACTTGTTCACCTTGAAGGGCTGGGGTGGTTTATTGAAGTAGAAGCGCTCGTTGAAACAAGTGAAGAACGCCACCAAGCTCGCAGTGAGTTGATGGCGTTCTTAGAGTCGATAGGGATAGATCCTTCAGCGATTGAGCCGAAGGCGTACCTTCAATTAATCGGGTAGGCGGGAACGCCCTTGACCTGTAAGTAGTCGCTTAATGCGTCGATGATGAAGGCGTGATCTTCGGTATCCTTTAAGCCCGAGACGAGTAAGACTCCAACGAGTGTTGAGTCAGTGAGGCGAATCGGAAAGCCTCCACCGGCTGCAACGAACTCAGCGATGCTTAAGCCGCGGTCAGCGAGCGTCGCTCCCCGCGATTGCAAGAAGAGCTTTTGGTGGAGCGTGGAGCGTTCAAAGTGCTGAACTGTCTTAAACTTTCGATCAAGCCACGCCTGAGATCCAAAGTTTGCCCCATCGGATGAGTATTGAAAGAGCGTCTTACCATTAATCGCTCTGATCGCAACAACAATGGGAATATTGGCTTCAACAATTTTTTGATGAAGGAGCGTACCGAGCTCCCACGCTACTTGGCTATTAAAGGCTGGAAAGCGTAACGCTGCTTCCTGCTGATCGACAATTTGTAGTAACGCTTGTAATTCCATACTTACTCCATTGGGTAGGTGATACCCCATTGCCGGCGTAGTTCATCCATCACGTTCATCACGTTCAGGATTTCGCTGTGGGGCATCTGTTCGCACTCGGTTGCACCTGAGTCGATCGCGCGCTTACACGCTTCGACTTGGAACTCAAAACCGGTAATCT
>JBBADN010000154.1:0-3944 GCA_041656455.1 Sphaerochaeta sp.
TGTAGCGATCTCCACCCTCTTTGGCCTCTTCAACGGCTTAATGGTCAGTCGCTTAGGCCTACCGCCATTCATCGCGACGTTAGGTACGATGATGATTAGCCTTGGAATTGGCTCGATCGTATCAAACGTTCGTAGTGCTACTTTCCCTGCTCGGGGAGCTGCTGACTCGTGGTTTAAGTCTATTTTTAAGTATATCGGAAATAATAATGCCTCATTCCCCACGGGAGCCTTTGTACTCTTTGGAACCGCCTTTATCGCCTACATCATTTTAACAAAAACGAAGATGGGGCGGTATATCTTCGCTGTAGGCTCCAACAAAGAAGCAGCGCGCTTAAGCGGGGTGAATGTTGCCAAATGGGAGATGATGGCGTACGTCGTCAGTGGCTTCTTAGCTGGTGTTGGCGGAATCGCCTTTGCGGCGGTGTACACCACCGTTATGCCCGCCCAGGGCCAGGGCTTTGAGCTCTACGCCATCGCTGGTGCTGTTATTGGGGGAACGAGCCTCTCTGGAGGCGCGGGCTCTGTCTTTGGAACGATGATTGGTGTCTATATCATGAGTGTCCTCCGAGCCGGTCTTCCTTCAATGGACCTTCAAAGTCAATATCAGACGTTCTTTACTGGCGTCGTTGTTCTCGGGGCGGTCATGCTCGACATCTACCGCACCAAGAAGGCAGAAGAAGTAAAACTTCCGGTAGCGGAAGAAAAGAAATAGTGTACGACCCCACTCCGTATGGAATGGGAAAAAATAGGAGGATTTTATGAAGAAAACCTTAGTCGTCCTTTTGGCTCTGGTTGTGCTGGGCTCAGTCCTGTTCGCGCAGGCCGCCACCGAGAAGAAGCCGTACATCGCCGTTGTATCCAAGGGTGAACAGCACGACTTCTGGCAACAAGTTAAGCTTGGTGCAAACGCTGCAGCAAAAGAGTACAACGTAGATATCACCTTTGAAGGACCACCCTCTGAAAGTGATGTTCAAATTCAAGTTGAGATGCTCAACACCGCTATGGCAAAGAACCCAGTCGCGATTGCCCTCGCTGCGCTCAACACCTCCAGTGTTCTTGACCAACTGCAGGAAACCCGATCTAAGGGTATCCCAGTAATCGGGTTTGACTCTGGAGTTCCTGAGGCCCCAGAGGGGTCGGTCTGGGCAACTGCTCAAACGAACAACTACGATGCCGCTGGTCTTGCTGCTGAAAAGATGTTCCCCCTTATCAAGGATCGCATCGAAGCATCAAGTGCTGCTCGGCCCGTGACAATCGTCGTCATGAACCAAGACGCCAGTGGTGAGTCCCTTCTCTCCCGAGGTAAGGGTTTCCGCGATAAGATGGTTGAGTTGATCTCAAGTCAGACTTCCCTCTCGAGAAACGATATTGCAGTCATTGGTAACACTGCGTATATCGCCGCTGACAGCCCCACCGGTGGCCGCCGCGTCTTCATTGAGATGGTCGTCCCAGCATCCGCTGCGATGACTGATGCCACCAACAGCGCTCAAGCGGTCTTAAACAAAGTCGCCTCGAGCAACGTTCTTGGAATCTTCTGCTCCAACGAGGCAACCGTTAAGGGTCTCTTAGCAGCAACGAACGATGGTGCAACCTTAAAGAGCGTTGCTGCCTATCGCGATGTTGTAGTCGTTGGCTATGATGCCGGTGAAGCCCAGAAGAACGCTGTTCGCAACCAATACTTCCTTGGTTCAATCACCCAGGATCCGTACATGATCGGATACCGCGCGGTTGAGCTTGCATATAAAGCATACAAGGGCGAGAAAGTTGCTGACATCGATACTGGTGCAAAGTTCTACAACTACCAGAATATGGATGATGATGATATCAAGGGCTTAATCTACGACTAAGCTGTACGATATACTCACTACCTGAATTCAAGGGTCACCGGCTGTGGCTGTGTGACCCGTTTGTTTGAATGTGAGGGTTGGTTCTGTGACAATTAAGGATGTTGCACTCAAAGCTGGAGTTTCCATTGCCACCGTCTCACGGGTGCTGAATAACGCCGAGTCGGTCAATGACGATACGCGTGCTCGAGTAAAGGCTGCCGTTGATGAGCTTGGCTACCAACGCAATGAAGTCGCTCGCGCCCTGAAAGTGCGGGCAACCCGCTCCATTGGAATTCTCGCCCCCGAATTAACAAACTTTTTCTTCATGGCTGTTGTCGAGGCAATTGGTCGTGTCCTCGCCGCCAACGGGTATTCTATCCTCGTCGCCTCTGCCGATGGGTTAATCGACCAAGAGAAAATTAACCTTCAAACCTTCATCGAACGCAACGTCGATGGGCTGATTGTCGCCCCCACCGGCTTTGAAGGTGATCACTTTCATAACCGAGCACTTAAAAATACCCCAATTGTTGTCATTGACCGCCAGCTTGAAGGCTTTGAAACTGATACGGTTATCACCGATAACCGCTATGGAATCAAAGAACTCTTAAAAGGCTTAGCAAATGAAGGCCATCGCCGCATTGGCTTTATCGGAGGAGATTTAACGTTCTTTACTGCTAAAGAGCGCTACCTAGGCTTTATTGATGGGATGGACGAACTTGGCCTTGAGGTCGATGAAGCGTTTGTCTTTACCGAAGGCTTGATGCTCCAAGGCGATGGGTACGAGCAGCTTAAAAAAGCGTTCGAGCAAGCAAATCCCCCAACCACGTACATCATCGCAAACGACTCTTTGCACATCGGAGCGACGACGTTCGCCTTACAAAACCTCACCTCTGCCCAACGTTCCACCCTTGTCTTTGCTTCTTTTGACCACTTAAGCTACGCCCCAATACTCCGCTACGCCCACTACACTGCTGGTCAGCGCTTGCACGAAATTGGGGTCGAAACTGCCGAAATTCTTTTAAAGCGTCTCAAAGGCGACCGAAGTGATTTCCCTCAGACGGTAATGCTCCGCCCAGAAATAAACGTCCTCGATTTTAATGGTGGAGTTCCCTTTTCTCACTATCAGTGATAAGCCACCTCACAATATTTATAATTTTTTGTTTTTGTAGTTTACCTTCGCAAAGGTGTAGGGTACGCTCAGTACAGGGGTGAAATTTGAACGCATTAAAAAGTACATTGAATGAAGTTCTTGCTTCGGTTCTTCCAATCGTTGCCATTGTCTTAATCCTTCATTTCACAGTAACGCCCCTTGAAGGTGAGCTTTTAGGGGCGTTTCTCCTCGGTGCGTTGTTAATCATCATCGGCTTAACAATCTTCTTGTTTGGCATCAACCAAGGACTCTCCCCGATCGGGGAAGGACTCGGAGCCTCCCTTGCCCACTCCAATAGTTTGATAACCATTATATTCTTTAGCCTCATCATCGGCTTCTTTGTCTCATTCGCCGAACCAGATCTCAGAATCCTCGCCAAGCAAGTCGATCTCGTCACGTCAAGTCAATTCCCTTCGCTGGCGATGGTCGTTGTAGTTTCCATTGGTCTTGGGGTGATGATGACCCTTGGGATGGTCCGAATTGTCTCAAAGGTTCGAATCCGTTGGCTCTTTCTCTTCGCTTATGGAGTTATTTTCATTCTCTCGGTCTTTTCCTCTTTTGATTTCATCGCCATCGCCTTCGATGCCTCAGGGGCAACAACCGGGGCGATTACCGTTCCGTTTATGCTCGCCTTGGCAACAGGAATCACCTTCTATAAGCGCCATGATAACCACAGTGAGGCGGATAGCTTCGGCCTCGTAGGGATCGCTTCAAGTGGAGCGATTATTGGCACGTTGAGCTTTGGCCTCATTAAAGGCCTGGGAAAACTCACCGGCTCACTTCCAACTGAAGTACTGCCTGAAGGGAACCTCTCTTCACTGTACGCTCCAATTATCTCCCCGATCGCCCTCGATTCATTCTTCTCCCTCCTTCCGATCATCATTATCTTCATCCTCTTTCAGATCTTCTCCTTCAAATACCCAAAACGTAAATTCCTGGATATCATCCGGGGAATTATTCTTACCTAC
>JBBADN010000155.1:0-3898 GCA_041656455.1 Sphaerochaeta sp.
ATTCCTTCTGAAGTAAAGCCAAGCGCCTCGATGAGTTTAATCGAGGCGTTATTTGTTGGAAGGA
The DNA here is from genome assembly GCA_041656455.1 of Sphaerochaeta sp. Classification (GTDB taxonomy): domain Bacteria; phylum Spirochaetota; class Spirochaetia; order Sphaerochaetales; family Sphaerochaetaceae; genus Sphaerochaeta. Next base: position 65 of record JBBADN010000155.1, read on the forward strand.
TATTCGCTTCGAGGCGATGAAGGCCAAGACGTTCAAAGGCGTAGGTGATCATCCCAGCAACTGCTTCTTTGCCGTACCCCATGTGCCACCGTCGGTGATCAACGCTGTAGCCAAGCTTCGCACTCTGACTGTGGGTGTAGAGGATTTGGCTTAATGAAACAACGGCGATGAGCTCTTCTTCTTCATAATAGAGGGCGGTCAAACCCCGCTTACTGCGAAAGAGCTCATCGTAGAGGCGATAGATCGATCGAAATGACGAGAGGGTGTAGTACGCACTCTCCCGCTGAACCCCAAAAGGGGCAAATGCTTCTTTGTTTTCCACTTCAAAGCGGAGCCCATCTTTGGCGAGTGAACTATCAGCACTAAAGGCTTGCAGCCTTGGGGTTTCAAAGAGTAGCGCCATGGGCGATAAACTCCATGAAGCGATCGTTCTTCTGACCAAAGACGCCCCCGAGGAGCATCCCTCGCTCAGCGAAGAGCGGGGCGTTGACGATCTGAACATCTACGTAGTTTCCCGCAACCCCGTACCAAGAACCGCCTTTACGGTTTTGAACGATCACCTCCGCTTCTTTGCCAACTTGGCGAAGAAGATACGCGTGGTGCAATCGGGTGCTGAGGTCACGAAGAATCTTTGCCCGCTCATCTCGCACTGACTCAGGAACCCGATCTTTCGCTTCAAAGAGGGGGGTATCAGGGCGGGGGGAGAAGGGGAAGACGTGGAGGGCAGAAAACCCAAACTCCTCTAAGAAGGAGTACGTCTCTTCAAACTCCGCCTCCCCTTCAGCAGGAAGGCCGGTGATCACATCAGCGGCGAGGAAGGGGTCGTCTTTAATTGTTTTCAGGCGGGTGAGGATTTCTCGTAACTGAGCCATCGTGTACGTTCGCCCTACCCGCTCTAAGACGCGGTCCGAGCCACTTTGCACGGGGATGTGGAAGTGCGGTTGCATCCGGGGATCTTTCAACGCTTCAAGGAGGCGATCATCGATGTGATCGGGCTCCATTGAAGAGAGGCGAAGCCTAATATCACTCCCGAGATTGGCAAGAAGGAGTTCTAGCAACCCCCCAAGACCTTCCCTCTCATGATCGTACATCGTCAGATTTACCCCGGTGAGCATGATCTCTTTAAAACCCGCAGCCTCTAGTTCCTTCACCCGCTCTAAGACGACACTCCCCTCAAGGGATTGCGCTTTACCGCGGGCGATGTGTACTCGACAGTACGCACAGCTGTTATCACACCCATCTTGGACTTTAATGTACGCCCGACTGTGGTAGGAGAAGGAAGCGGCGGCGTAATCAAAGACCGTCGCCTCAGAATCATTAAAGCTCTTTAAACTCTCAAAGAGGGAGAGGGAGCTCTCAATGCCAACGCGAAGGTGGGCAGCAAGTTTTAAAAGGTGGGCTTTTTTATCCAGCGGAACGACTAAGAGTTCCTCACCGAGCGCTTCGATCTCCTCTTGGTTGAGCTGGGCGTAACACCCCGTGACGAGCGTTGGTGCCTCGGCGGCAAAGCGGCGAATCATTCGCCGAGCTTTTTGCTCTGCTTTGGAGGTGACGGTACACGTATTGACGATGTACAGATCAGCGTTCCCGTTTTCGGGGACGACCTCAAAGCCTTCTTGGGCGAAGGAGTCGGCAAGCGCTTCGCTCTCGCATTGATTAAGCCGACACCCCAATGTATAGACACAAACCTTCAAAGGATGTCCTCCTGTTTCTTCAGTGCCTCTAATGTTGTATCAAGTGCTCCGCGTAAGCCCATTCGCATCTGCTTCGTATAGGGGTTATAGCGCTGCAAATCATAGAAGAGTTGAAGGGGGTCGTTACACGTTTGTTCCACTACCCCCATCAGGGTTTGATACCCCTTCGTCGCTAGGCGCGTTTGACCGAGGTTCAGCTCGGCGAGCGTTCGACCGATGAAGTGGGTAATTCCCTGACTCCACGCCGCCTCACGGTCGTGTTGGTCGCAGCTCATCTTCACGACGTCCATTCTCCACGAGGTAAACTCATCAACCCACCATTGATAGCGCCCATCAGTGGCACTGATGTTATCGATGACGAATGGCAAGCCTTCGATACCGTTCTTCCCAGAATCGGGGCCAAACATCGGGTGGGTGGCAATCGCTTGAATATCGCTCGGAAGCAGGCGCTTCATAACATGGGCGGGATAGAGCTTCACTGAACACGTATCCATGATGAGCGAACCCGGTTGTAAAAACGGGAGGCTCTTCTTTAGCACCTCTTCAAAGACACTTATAGAGACACAATAAAATATTGTTGAACAAGCGAGAACTTCTTCTTCACTGACTTGGCGGACCCTCGGTGAGAGCTCCACCGCTCGGCGGCTACACCCAACAACGTCAAAGCCTCGGAGGGCTAATTGCTCCGCCCAAAAGACTCCAAATCGGCCAAGACCGTAGACTCCAACTCGCTTCTTTTTATCCATGAGTGGTATTGTATCGAAATCATGGCTCTTCTCCAAGATTGGCGGACATGCTACACTCATCGTGCACCGATACCACAATTCTAGGAGCAAGAACCATGACATTTGCAGAGAAGATGAAAGCCCAAGCGAAGGCTGCACAAAAACGACTCGTCCTCGCCGAAGGGTGTGAAGACCGAACGATTAAAGCCGCCCGGATTATCGCTGATGAAGAGCTCGCCAGTGCTGTTATCTTAGTAGGAAGCCAGGCGACGATTGAAGAAAAAGCGAAAAATCTTTCGATTTCATTAGCGGGTCTTACGATTGTTGACCCTGAAACGAGTGAAGCTCGGAAGGCGTACGCCCAGGAGTTCTACACCCTTCGCAAGCACAAAGGGATGAGTGAAGAACAGGCGTTTGAAGAGATTGCGAACCCCCTGCGCTTTGGCGCAATGATGGTCCGAACGGGCGATGGGGATGCGATGGTCGCCGGAGCGGAGAACACCACCGGAGCGGTTCTCGTCGCGGCATTCAACATCATCAAAACCGCCCCTGGCATTAGTTTTGCCTCCTCATGCTTTGTCATGGCGACTGATAAAAAAGAGTATGGAGCCGACGGTTCGTTCATCTTTGCCGACTGTGCAACGATTCCTAATCCCACCGCTGAGCAACTAGCGGAGATCGCCCTCGCCTCGGCGGCGAGCTGCTCCACCTTCCTCGGTGTTGAACCAAAACTCGGAATGTTAAGCTACTCCACCTTAGGCTCAGCCAGTGGCGAACTCGTTGATAAAGTTGTTGAAGCAACAGCGATCGTTCGAGCGAAGAACCCAAGCCTCGCCGTTGAAGGAGAGTTGCAGCTTGATGCTGCGATCGTTCCCTCAGTCGCGGCCTCAAAAGCTCCCTCATCTGCGGTAGCTGGAAAGGCGAACACCTTGATTTTCCCTGACCTTCAATCGGGAAACATCGGCTACAAGCTCGTTGAGCGCCTCGCTGGTGCTCAAGCGTTTGGACCGATCCTCCAAGGCTTCGCCAAACCGATCAGTGACCTTTCGCGCGGATGTTCTGTTGATGACATCGTCGTCACCAGCGCCCTTACCCTAGCCCAAGTGACTGAGTAACATGACCGAGGGCTTGCTCGATCAAGACAAATCGATAGGCCACATTATTTGGGCCTTAGCGTGGCCGGCGATTTTAGAGCAAATCCTCCAAGTCTCCGTCACCTACGTCGACTCGGCGATGGTTGGCTCCTTAGGAGCAAGTGCCACCGCCGCAGTCAGCGTGCCCACCTCGACGATTTGGCTCGTCAATGGATGGATGAACGCCTTTGCCATCGGCTACGCCGTCTTAATGGCCAGAAACATCGGCGCTCGGCGCTATGAGCGGGCGAAGCTTATCACTCGCCAAGGCCTCATCGTTGG
>JBBADN010000156.1:0-3892 GCA_041656455.1 Sphaerochaeta sp.
GAGGCACGCGATAAAGGAGCCACTTTTTTCGATTGGGGCTTGGAAAGTACATGTTTTATTAAGACACGCCGAGTCGATGATCCGGGCCTTTCCCCCGTTAATCTCGATAATTGTTTCACCAAGGGGTCCTAAGACGTTGAAGCGTTGGTTTGTCGCAAGTGAATAGCGATACAACCCCTCGGTAGTTTGCACCGAGAGATAGCCACTACCCCCACGCTGGGTGAGGGTGAAGACAAAAAATAACGCTAACGCACAGAGAGCTATAATAATGATATCGCCCACAAAGGAGCGGGAAATCTTCATGCCTTGAGTGTACTGTCCTCATTGGATGTGGGCAATACGGTGTGCGTAAAACAATTGACGGATTGAGGGACTCACGGTATGTTTGTGTAGACTGTGTGTAGAAATGTGTTGAGTGCGCAAAGGCTCTTGTGAAAGAGGCTTTGGTGTGGTGAGGTAAGCTATGAAATTGGTGTACGTGGCTGATGGGGTTCTTGAAGACCGTGAAGCAATGAAACAGTATTTAGAGCTCTCTGGCTTTGAAGTTCAAGCGTTTGAAGAGCTACATGCTTTACAGGTGGCGCTAAATAAACAAGCGCCAGATGTGCTGCTCCTTGAAGTGAGTCACAGTGATGGGGACGGGTTCACCTTTTTAAAGAAGATGAAACAGAGTCACACCTTTCCCGTAATCTTTGTTACTGCCCGTAGTGCAGAAAGTGATCGGATCTTTGGTTTTGAGTTGGGAGCTGATGATTACGTGTGTAAGCCATTCTCGGCCAAAGAGCTCACCTTGCGCGTCAAGGCACTCTTTCGCCGCATTGAGCTAAGCTCCGCTGAAGGTGGAAATGCAACGTACTGGACCCTCGGTTCAAGCAAGCTTCAGCTCGATGAGGTAGCTCACATCTTTAGCCTCGATGGAGAGGCGATTAGCCTGACGACGATGGAGTGGCGGATTATGAGCTACTTAGTAGCAAATGCCAGTATCCTCATCACCCGCTCGCAGATTTTAGAGCACTGCTTTGATTACAGCTTTGAGTCGTACGACCGAAGTGTTGATACCCATATTAAAAATATTAGAAAGAAGATCGGACCGATGGGCACCGATTGGATCGAAACGGTTCGGGGATACGGCTACCGCTTCAGCGGTCGTTCAGTTCCCCACCATGGATAGGAAGCATGAAACACCACAGGCCCCTCATTTATATTGTTGAAGATCATAAGGTCATTCGAGACGGGGTGCGCCAATACCTTGAGTTATCGGGGTATAGCGTTCGAGAGTTTGGCGACTTAGCGTCAACTGAGCGAGCCCTTCGGGATGAGACGCCCGATTTACTCATCCAAGATGTGATGCTCCCCGATGGGGATGGGTTCATGTTCGTAAAAGAGCTGAAAGAAACCGTCGACCTTCCCGTCATCTTCATGACTGCTCGAATTGATGAGAGTGATCGAATCTTAGGCTTTGAACTTGGAGCTGATGATTACGTTACCAAGCCCTTCAGCCCCAAAGAGCTCGTGATGCGTGTTCAAGCGGTCTTACGAAGAACTGCAACATCGAAGAGTCCTATTACCTATTATATAGGAGAAGAGCTTCTTTCTTTTGATGAGGGAACCCATCAAGCACACATCAATGGGGAACTCATGCAACTCACCGCAGCAGAGTGGCGAGTCCTTGCTCATTTAATACGCCAAGAGAACCAGCTCTGCACTCGAGCAGAAATTCTGGAGCACTGCTTCGACTACAACTTTGAATCGTATGAGCGAGTGGTGGATACCCACATCAAGAACATTCGAGCAAAGCTCGGAGAGGGGGAGTGGATTGAAACAATCCGCGGCTACGGCTATCGCTTTCTTGGGTTACCACAGAAGGACACTATCGAGTGAAGAAACAATTTGTTCGCCTATTCTTTGGCTTCGCTGCTGTTACCTTCATCGTCCTTCTGCTCCAAGTGGGGGTCTTCTTCTCCAACGAAGCGCTTCAGCGGCGAGCCTGGTCACGCTCCGTCTTTGAAGAATACCACCAGCGCCTCGCTCTATTCTTAGAGGAGGCACTTAAAAGTGATACGCTAAATCAGCAAACACTCAACCGAATCTTTTTAGCTGCCCTTGATGATCGGATCAGTGGCCTCGTGGTTCGCAGCAGTGATCAGTCAATTACCCTTGCCTTTGGAAAGACCCGCGGTGGTATCACCCTTTCAGCAAAACCTACAAAACGAAAGACGAAGCGGGTCCGCACCCTCTCCTACACGATTGAGATTGATTCCTTACAAGGTAAACTCATTCAACAAGAAGACTCCCGAAGCCAACGAATCCCCCTATCAGAGGAGATCGGTCCCTCAGACATTGCTGGAACGCTCATTCTCAAGCTTGATGGAGAGGCGATTGGCTACGTCGATGTGCTGACGTACACCCCTTTCACCTATAAGAGCACCTCGTTCATCCTCAAAGCCCTTGTTGCTCCCTTCATCTGGTCAATTCCCCTTGGTCTCCTTCTTGCTCTTACCCTCGGAGCTGCGGTTACCCGTAAGAGCCAGCGCTACAGTGATGGAATCTCAAATGCGCTAGAAGAACTGAGTAGGGGAGAGTCCAATGTCATCCTGCCAAAGCCAAAGTTTGAAGAGCAGGAGGTAATCAACACCTCGATTCAAGCCCTCGATGAAACCCTTCTTGCGAATAAGATGAGCCGTCAGGCGTGGCTCCGATCAATAAGCCACGACTTTAACACCCCCCTAACAGCGATGGGGCTGCTCTTAGAGGGAATCCAAGATGAGGTCTTTCCGTTATCCAGTGAAACAATTAGCAAAGTCCAAACGGAGCACACCCTCCTTTCGAATCGTATCGCCCAAGTCTCCCTCTACGCCCACCTCCTTGGCCAAGAGCCCCCGATCAACCTAACCACGTTCAGTAGCGAGGAGTTTGTGGATCAAATCATCACCACAAAGAACAAGATCAAGGTTCAAATCAACACTGAGACGATTACAGGCAATCAAACCCTTCTTTCCTACGCAGTCAAAGCCCTGTTATCCAACGCACTAAAGGCAACAGATGAGCCGATTACCTGGATTATTAACAATCAATCGATGCAAATTATTAACAAAGGGTTATTACCAAACAACATAGATTTCTTTGAGCCGTGGGAGCGCGGCGACCAAGCTCGCTCCTCCAGTGGCAGCGGTATGGGCCTACCAATTGTCTACCAAGTAATGCGCCTTCACCAAGGTGAAGCAACAATTGAGCAACAAAAAGAGTGCGTTATTTCGACAATTTCATGGTAAATGGCCAATAAATAGGCTAATTAATGTGAATTTTGCTAGATTGATGGAGTTTGATAGGGTATACTCTGTAGGTAAGTCATGGGAATAAACCTCCCTGGGAGTGATGGATTGAGGGTGTGGCCTCCTCAACCGCTTGTTAGGGTTTAGGCTCTTTCAAGGAGATCGAGGTGAATGGGTATATCATTCTTATATGATAGTGAAACAGCTTATGTACAAGAACGAAGTTGACAAAGTAAAAGATAATGTCTTTGTAACCTTCTTTTCAAACACAAATAGGCGGAATATGCTCAACTGCTCCACATATTCTACGTATTTGCACACACAAGCTCCACACACTTACTTCAATCCTCACGCAAATACATTGTCGTGACAATGTATTTACATTCAACTATCAATGTACATCAGCATACTGATGTTACAAATAAACTCTCACGCAAAAAAATGGAGATTTACGTCATGAAGAAAAAGTTTGTATTAACTTTGGCGCTGGTTCTCATGGTTGCAGTAACCCTGTCTGCTGCTACCCCGATTGAGGTCAGCGGATCGTTTGAATTCAAGTACAATTTTGAGTTTGGTGATGGTGCAGGAGCACACACTAATGCTAATGAAGCTAAGTATTC
>JBBADN010000157.1:0-3862 GCA_041656455.1 Sphaerochaeta sp.
GAGGGCTGCGGTCTCTGGGCTCACTAAGTACACTTGGGCGCTCTTCGTGCCACTGCGCCCTTCAAAGTTTCGGTTGCTTGTTCTCAGCGATACTTCATTGGTCCCTGGACTTTGGTGGTTTCCAATACAGAATCCACACGCCGTTTCTAAGATTCGCGCCCCAGCGGCAACAAGCTTTGCCAGTGAGCCGTCTTGGGCGAGCATGAGAATGACTTCCCGGCTGCCCGGGGCAACACCAAAGGAGATATTCGGGGCGATCGTTTTTCCATCAAGGATGTCGGCAACTTTCTTCATATCGGTGTAGGAAGAGTTGGTGCACGAACCGATGAGGACTTGGTTGACCTTCATCCCAACGAGGGAGGAGACATCGGCGATATTCCCTGGTGAGTGAGGACACGCCGTCTTCGGTACGAGGGTAGAGAGGTTTATTTCAAACGTCTCATCATACACCGCCCCTTCATCAGCAGCTAAGGGGATGTACACATCTTCGCGGTTATGTGCTTTCAGGTACGCATAGGTGTTTTCATCGGAGGGGAAGATACTCGTCGTAACGCCCGCCTCAGCACCCATGTTACAGATCGTGGAGCGCTCAGTGACTTGGAGGGTTTTCACCCCTTCACCGGTGTACTCAAAGATGCAGTTCACATTACCCTTCACTCCATAGCGTTCTAAGACTGCTAAAATAACGTCTTTCGCACTGACCCACGGTCGAAGCTCACCGGTGAGGCGAATTTCAATGACTTTCGGGCAGATAAGGTGAAAAGGCCCGCCAGCCATCGCAACGGCAACGTCCAGTCCCCCTGCCCCGATTGCGATCATCCCCAGGCCCCCATTTGTTGGGGTGTGGCTATCGCTTCCGAGGAGGGTTTTTCCCGGTTCTCCAAAGCGTTCTAAGTGAACTTGGTGGCAAATCCCATTGCCTGGGCGGGAGAAGATTACCCCTTTCGAGGCGGCAACCGATTGTAAGTATCGGTGGTCATCGGCGTTTTCAAAGCCGACTTGGATTGTATTATGATCAACATAGCTGACGGCGAGTTCATTCTGAACCCGATCTAAGCCCATCGATTCAAATTGAAGATAAGCCATCGTTCCCGTCGCATCCTGAGTCAACGTCTGGTCGATTGTAATCCCGATTGGATTTCCTCGCTCAAGTGTGCCCTCTTTCAAGTGACTAGCGAGAATTTTTTCCGTCAAGGTTAGAGCCATGGCGTCCCCCTTGTGTGTAGTTTTCTTTATTGTAGCGAATGCGGTGCGTGTTGTATACGCTGAATAGTATTTGAGCTATCACGGCACTCAGGGCAAGGGTGCCAACAGCGAATAAAACACTCTCAAAGCTAAAGCGCTGGTAGAACCATCCGCCTCCGACCGAACCGATAATCGTACCAATCGTTAAGAGCACTTCGTGGATCACCATTCGCTCTGATCGTTTAATCGCCCCACTGGCGCCGTGGAAGATCGATTGGGTGTAGGCGAAGGCAAACAAAATCCCAAAAAGGAAGAAGTAAATCCCATAAAACTGGAGGGAAGAGAAGAAGATTCCACTATAGCTTAAAAGGGCAAAGAGAAGTTGAACGAGGAAGATCCACCCTTTCTTAAAGTGCCAGAAGGCAAACTTTCCCAATAGAATAAAGCTGATCGAGCTTGTTACTCCTCTAATGAGTAAGAACAGGCCTACGTGCGATTCGCGCAAGAGCAGCTCCTCATGGGCGTAGATAGGAAAGATCGTGAGGATGATGCTCATTCCGCTATAGAGAATAATGACTCCAATCCACGAGTAGAACCGGAGAATCGTCGATTGATCTTTTAGGCCCGCCTGTTCAATGTGAATGTGCTCACTCACCGTGGAACGAAGCTCGGGGACGATTCGACCGATGATGACTAAGCCAAGAAACACACTGAGAAAGAGACCAACTCCCACTGCAAAAGAGAGAATCGTTGAGTGCTCCACTAAAAGACCAGCGACGTACGATGAGAGGGCGACTCCAAGCGACCACGAGACGTTAAAGCCGTTCGCCGCTTTGCTGAGCTCACGACCCTCTTTCTCTCGACTAAACCACTCTTCGATGCTTGGCCATAAGAGACTCATCCAAAAGCCAAAGGAAAAAAGAGCGAGGTAGGTGATTGTAAGATTATGCACACTAAGGAGGAGGATGATCGAAGCGCTCATTCCTCCAAGGGAGAGGAGGACTGCACTCATCGGCTTCAGCCGGGCAGCGATGGGTCCGTTTATTAAACAAAATAGGAGGTAGGAGGCGGGGGTAATTGCCGCGGCTATTCCGATTAGTCCGCTGGAAAGGGCGTAGTGACTTCTTAGGTGGTAGACGAGGGTGAGGTTAATAACCGCGATCGCCAGCTGGCTGAAAAAAGAAGTAAGGTTGATCGTATGAAATTGCACCGCCTGGGTCTTCACTGCATTTCCCTCTTATGATTGCGTAAGTTAGGTAAAAGCTATACATTTAACGCATGAATAACAACCTCCTGGCTAATACTCCGTTCATCTCCGCTGCCTTGGCGTTTTTTGTTGCGCAATTCCTTAAGCCCTTTGTGAATGCCATCTTCGAACGGAAGTTTGTGTGGCACCTTCTCTTCTCCACTGGAGGGATGCCATCAAGCCACACCGCGGGGGTTATTTCCCTTGTTACCTCAATTGGCTTAACGTACGGAATTGGAACGGGGTACTTTGCAATTAGTTCAACGTTTGCTGCCATTGTTATTCACGATGCGATGGGCATTCGCCGCGCTGCGGGAAAGCAAGCGCAGGTGATCAACGAGTGGAGCCGAATCCTTAGTGATATTCACCGCGAAGGCCAATTCACTCCAGAAAACTTAAAAACAATGCTCGGTCACTCCTTCAGCCAAATCCTTGGCGGGGCGGTTTTAGGCCTTCTAATCGCCTTAGCTGTCTACTATCGCTAATCTTTTTTTGTATAGTTATACAATCTTTCCTGGAAATACTTGACAATATTTGCATATCTATGCATGATTGCCAGTATATATATGCAAGGAGATTGAATAATGAAAAAAATAGCGCTGTTAGGACTCGTCCTACTGATGGTAAGCCTCACCCTCTTCGCCGGTGGAAAGAAAGAATCGAAAGATGGCTACGTCTTTGCCAGTGATGCAACGTGGCCGCCGATGGAGTTCATCGATGAAAGTGGTGAGCTTGCTGGCTTTGAAGTTGAGCTTATCCCCCTAATCGCATCCAAAGTTAATCAACCAATGACGGTGAAAAATATTCCTTGGGACACGATCTTTGCCGGTCTTGCCAATGGGGCGTACGACGGAGTTGCCAGTGGAGTAACTGTTACTGAAGAGCGCAAAGCTACGATGGATTTCTCCACCCCTATTTTACAAGCAGGCCAGGTGGTCATCATCCGCAGCAACGACCTCGTTAAATACACTTCGATCGACTCCCTCGCTGGAAAGGCTGTTGGTGTTCAAATTGGAACCACCGGTGACTTTGCCCTTGAAGAGTACCCTGTCGTCACCAAAGCGTACGATGAAATTGGTCTTGCCATTGAAGACCTCTTAAACGGGAACGTTGAAGCTGCGGTGTGTGACTCCCTTATCGCCAGTGATTTCGTCCTTGCAAATCCAAACTACCAAGGTAAACTCATGGTTGTTGGCGAACCGTTTACTGAAGAAGACATCGCCATCGCAGTAAAGAAAGGAAACACGAAGCTTCTTAGCTACATCAACGAAGGGTTGAAGATCGCAATGGAAGATGGTTCCTTTGACGAGCTGAAGGCGAAGTGGAACCTTCTATAAAAAGAGATTAGTACTTCAATGGGGAGCGGTGCTCCCCTTTTTATTGCTTGAATAAATATACGTAATACCTTGACATAAATCGCATAATTATGTA
>JBBADN010000158.1:0-3839 GCA_041656455.1 Sphaerochaeta sp.
GGCCACTGCGGCTAGCATTGTTGATGGTGAAGGCCGTTACCTATCCCCCGGATTTGTCGACATCCACACCCACGGTAGTGGCGGACACGACTACATGGACGGAACCGTTGAGGCGTTTGAGCAAGCTGCCAAAGCCCATATGCGCTTTGGAGCAACGACGATTCTTCCTACCACCCTCGCCTCAACGGACAGTGACCTCTATAAAACCTTAGAGATTTTCTCTGAAGTCCAGAAGATCAAAGATGGGATGCCCCACCTTCCCGGCCTTCATCTTGAAGGACCATACTTCAGTGGAAAAGAAAAAGGGGCGATGGAAGAACGCCACCTTCGTAAACCCGAAGAGCGCCACTGGAAGGCGATCATCGAAGCCGCTGAAGGGCGAATCCTTCGCTGGTCCTTAGCTCCCGAGTTAGATGGGGCGCTGGATATGGTCGATGAATTAGTAAAGCAATCGATCATTCCCAGTGCGGCGCACACCTCAGCAACGTACGAAGAGATGAGCGCAGCGTTTGACCGCGGGGTGCGCCACCTTACCCACTTCTACTCAGCGATGTCGACGATTACCCGCCGGGGCGGCTTCCGCGTTCTTGGCGTTATTGAAAGCGGCTACCTCATCGATGGCCTGACCGTTGAGATCATCGCTGATGGGCTGCATCTGCCACCGCCGCTCTTGCAGTTAATCTTCAAGTGCAAAAACCACGATGAAATCTGTACCACCACCGACAGCATGCGCGCCGCCGGCCTAGGACCGGGACCGACGATCCTCGGTCCGATCAACGGGGGCACTGAAGTCATCGTTGAAGATGGAATTGCCAAGATGCCCGACCGCACCAGCTTTGCCGGTAGTGTCGCCACCACCGACCGCCTTGTGCGGGTGGTGATGAAAGAAGTCGGCCTTTCCCTGCCAGCGGCAGTCCGAGCAACGTCGCTGCTTCCCGCCCGGTTTATGGGCTTAGAAGAGCACACTGGCTCCATTGCTGTAGGCAAGAATGCGGACTTAATCCTCTTTGATGAGGATATCAACGTAAAACGAGTCTTTGTTTCAGGAGTCGAAACGATCAATCAATAGGAATGTGAAGGAGTTACAATGAGTATTACTGTTACCATTGCTGAGAACGCCCAAGAACTAGGTAAGAAATCAGCAGCAAAAATTATCCAACTACTACAGGAGGCGATCGCCAAGAAAGGCGAGGCGCGCATTATCCTTTCCACTGGTGCAAGCCAATTTGAGACGATGGAAGCGTTGATCCACAGCGACGTCGACTGGTCGAAAGTTGAAATGTTCCACCTCGATGAGTACGTTGGTCTTCCCGAAAGTCACCCGGCGAGCTTCCGCAAGTACCTCAAAGAGCGCTTTGTCAGCAAAGTGAATTTAAAAGCTGCCCACTTCGTCGATGGTGAAGGGGATGTTGAAGCGAATATCGCCCAAGTCAGCGCTGAACTGAGAAAGAAGGTTGTTGATGTCGGTGTCATCGGCATCGGGGAAAACGGGCACATCGCCTTTAACGACCCCCCAGCTGACTTTGAAACCACCGAAGCGTTTAAAGTTGTCGTCCTCGATGATCGCTGTAAGCAACAGCAAGTAGGCGAGGGGTGGTTTGGTGGAATCAGCGATGTTCCCGCAACGGCGATTACGATGACCCCCCACCAAATCATGGCGTGTGAGCACATCGTCAGCTCCGTCCCCCACGCAGTGAAAGCTGAAGCGGTGTATAATACCCTCACTAAAGCCCAAGATCCCATGATCCCGGCAACCCTCTTGAAGAGCCATCCCGATTGGAACCTCTTCATCGACCGTCAGTCCGCATCCAAGCTCATCGCTTGGTAATTTCTCTAAATAATCTTTGCAATGTAAGGAATATTTATGTAGAAAGATGAGCCCGATAGCGGGTAGGGGGAACCCCCATGACCCGCTTGAAGACTTGCGAGTAATATAAGGCATTTGCAAAGCCGCACCGATAGGCGACCTCCTTTAGACCGAGGTCGCCTTGTTCTAAGAGGGTGCACGACGCTCGAATGCGGTACTCGGTCACATACTCTTGAACACTCGTCGAAAGATTTGCCATAAACGCCCGATAAAGACACGAGCGACTGATCCCCGCTGCCTTGGCAATCTCATCAACGGTAATCTTTGTACTGTAGTTATCCGCGATGAACTGCAAGGCTGCTTCGATGTACTCAAAGCCGGGGGCTTGGGGAAACGAATTACAGCTCTGCTCCATTAAATAGGCGATGCACGTATACAGTGCCCCAGTCATCGCAACGATGTGCGAAGGACGGTCGCCCCGGTTGACGTAGATTTTTTCAAAGAGTGCTTCAATCGTTGGCCAGTTTTTCTCACTGGTGTGAGCAACAGGGTTAAGCGATGAAAGACCAAGGGCGTCCGTTAAAAGACGGGCGTCACTCCCAACAAAGCCAACCCAGCTTAGCTCCCATGGATCTTGGCGATCCGCTTTGGGATACACTTTGATGTTCGGGCAGATAAGCAGCAAATCCCCAACACCAACGTGGTGGGTCTTATTACTCGTTCGAAGTGTCCCTTTCCCCTTTAAGCAGAAGTGAAGGCTGTAGACTGGGCGAACCTCCGGCCCATGGACGAAGCCTGGGGGGCTTTGTTCTTTGCCAACAGCGGTCACAACAAGACTCGCCATCCCATGGAACTGGTTGTAGAAGTAGTTTTTATACGGAACAAACGTTGCCATATCATGAATATAGCAGAGAGGAGGGCGGTGGGATAGTACCCTATTTTTGAAGAAACTGGACAAATATCAAAACCCAGCTACCCGCTACACCATCGAAAATCTTTCTTTTATTTATTTAATATTTGCTTTTTATTGCGTTATAGGTAATACTAGCGGGTAAGACAAGGAAAGAACACGTATCTGGGAATCCCTGATTACTCTTTCCGTATTATCAAACCAAGGGAGGACTTTATGAAAAAAGTTCATGTACTTACGATGTTGGTTCTCATGCTCGCCCTAAGCGCAACCCTCTTTGCCGGCGGAGCAAAAGAGGCGGTCTACCCCGACCCTGAGAAAAATATTACCGTTGTTGTTCCCCACGCCGCTGGTGGCTCAACCGATTTAATCTTCCGTGCCCTCGCCGATGAAATGAAGAAGGCCAGTGGAGTAAACTTCATTGTCACGAACATTACCGGAGCTGGAAGTGCTACTGGAGCAAATGAAGTGATCAACAGCCCCGCCGATGGCTACATGTTCCTCGGTGCTGGAACGCACACCACCGCAGCTACGATGCAAGGCCTTACCAAAGGATACTTAGACCTCGACTACATCGCAGCGTTAAACTGGGACCCGTTTATCGTCGCAGTTCGCACCGATAAGCCGTGGCGCACCTTCGCTGATTTGATCAACGACGCGCTCGCTCATCCGGGTAAGATTTCCCTTGGAAACGCTGGAATGGGTGGAGCTACCGGAGTTGCTTCCGTTGGATTAAACCTTGCCTTCAACAAGAGCTTCAACGTTACCCCCTTTGACGGTGGCGCTGACTTAATCGCCTCGGTCCTCGGTGGACACTGTGATGTTGGTATTTTCAGTCAGTCAGAAGTAGTGGCGAACAGCCAATCGTTCCGCCCCTTAGCGATCCTCACCGAAGGACACAGCTCCCTCGCATCCCTCGCTCAGGTTCCGACCCTTGAAGAAGCGGGGTATCCGGGAATTACGATTCCTGGTGGGTCATTCCGCTCTGTCATGGTGAAGAAAGGAACACCCGCGGATGTGAAGACGTGGCTCGCCGATACGGTTGAGAAGGCGTTCTACAGTGACGCCTTCACGAAGTTCCAGAAAGAGAATGGGTTGATCCCAGCCTTCTCGAAGCTTGAC
>JBBADN010000159.1:0-3784 GCA_041656455.1 Sphaerochaeta sp.
ATCATTTCCTCAGCGTTGTGGACTTGACTAAAATTCGAGTTGTTTGCATTCTTTTACCAAGGCAGTGAGAAAGACGAGTAACCGAGAGCGCAGCTACAGAGAGATGGCCCGTGGTTGAGAGACCATCAGTCAGCGTTCGGTGAAAACCCCTTTTGAGCCGCAGGTCGAACCAACACAGTAGGCCATGCCGTCTCCCCTACGAAACAGGGTAATGAAGCGCCTTTCGAATTCTTCGAAGGGAAGCAAGGTGGAACCGCGGAGATCCTCAGATCTTCGTCCTTGCCAAGATGGCCCATGCCAGGCAAGAACGAAGGTGTGGGGATTTTTCTTTTGTGAGGAGGTGCGTTATGCACGAACACAGTAAACTTGATACCCTGCGTCACTCAATGGCCCACGTGATGGCCGAGGCAGTCCTCGATCTCTTCCCAGGAACCCAAATTGCAATTGGTCCGGCGATCGAGAACGGCTTTTACTATGATTTTGACCTTCCCCGTCCCTTGGTGAATGATGACCTCGAGACGATTACGGCGAAGATGAAAGAGATTATTTCCCAAAACTTGAGCTTTGAAAAGAAAGTCATCACCCGCGATGAAGCGCGTTCGCTCTTCAAAGACCAAGTCTATAAGCTTGAGCTGCTTGATGCGATCGAGGCGGACGAAGAAGTTTCAATCTACTCCTTAGGCTCCTTCACTGACCTCTGCCGCGGTCCGCACGTTGAATCAACGAAGGAATTAAAGGCTGATGCGTTTAAGCTGATGAATATCGCCGGGGCGTACTGGCGGGGAAAAGAGACCAACCCGATGCTGACTCGGATCTACGGGACGGCGTGGTCGAATCCTAAGGAGCTGCGCCTCTACATGCAGCACCTTGAAGACGTCGAAAAGCGAGACCACCGCAAGCTCGGTCGGGATCTAGACCTCTTTAGCCTCCACGAAGAAGCGGGATCAGGGTTGGTGTACTGGCACCCCAATGGGGCTCGGATGCGCCAACAAATTGAAAACTTCTGGCGAGCTGAACACTACGCTAACGGTTATGAGATGGTTTACACCCCTCATATTGGTAAGTCGTGGCTCTGGGAGACGAGCGGGCACCTTGGTTTCTACAAGGAAGGAATGTTCCCAGCGATGGAGATGGACAACACCGACTACTACGTAAAGCCGATGAACTGTCCCTTCCACATTATGATTTACAACAACTCGAAGCGTTCCTACCGCGACCTTCCTTTCCGCTGGGCGGAGCTCGGGACCGTCTATCGCTACGAGAAAGCGGGAACGATGCACGGACTCTTGCGAGTTCGCGGCTTCACCCAGGATGATGCCCACCTCTTCGTCACTCCCGATCAGATGGAAGATGAAATCCTTGAGGTCCTTCGCTTCAGCCTCCACATGCTCAAGAGCTTTGGCTTTACTGATATCGCAGCGTACCTCTCCACTCGACCTGAAAAGGCAGTAGGCGACCCAAAGCGCTGGGATGATGCAACCGAAGCGCTGCGCCGAGCGATTGAGAAAGAAGGCCTCTCCTATGAAGTGGATGAGGGCGGCGGGGCGTTCTACGGTCCGAAGATTGACCTTAAGATTAAAGATGCGATCGGGCGGGAGTGGCAACTCTCCACCGTTCAGTTTGACTTTAATGAGCCGGAGCGCTTTGACATGACCTTCGTTGACCGCGATGGAACGGAGAAGCGCCCGTACATGATTCACCGCGCCCTCCTTGGTTCTATTGAGCGCTTCTTCGGGGTCCTCATTGAACACTACGCTGGGTCATTCCCCCCGTGGTTGGCCCCAGAGCAGATCAAGGTGATTCCCGTCAGTGATGTCTACGACGACTACGCTAAGAGCGTTGTTGCAGAGCTTAAGAAAGCGGAACTGCGCGTCAGTGGCGATTACTCCGATAACCGAATGAACGCCAAGATTCGTAGTGCCCAGAATATGAAGATTCCATACATGGTCATCATCGGGGAGCGGGAAAAAGAAGAAGGAGTGGTCTCGATTCGCTACCGAACCGGTAAGCAAGAGAACTCAATACCACTTTCTTCGTTCATCGAGCAAGTAAAAGCAACGGTTGCTGCGAAAGAACAACTCGCTTAGCTTTTGGGAGGTTGGAATGAATGTACCCAATAAACTCACTGTCTCGCGCCTTGTGCTCACGCCGCTCTTCTTCATCGCCTACCACCTCGCTTCATGGTTTGACCCATCACTGGCGACTCTTTCGTCGATCTTGACGATTGTGATGTGGGTGATGATCGAATTAAGTGACTTCCTCGATGGCCTCATCGCTCGCAAGAAGAACTTGGTAACAGATTTAGGGAAGGTGATGGATCCGTTTGCTGATACGATTTCGCGCATCACCTACTTTCTCTGCTTCACCGGCAGCGGCTTCATGCCGCTGTGGGTCTTCAGCCTCATTATCTGGCGGGAGCTCGCGATTCTCTTTGTTCGAATGCTCATGATGGGCAAGGGCAAAGCCGTCGCGGCAAACATCTTTGGTAAAGCAAAGGCGGTCCTGTACGCGATCAGTGGGGCGCTGGGGATTCTCTACACCGCCCTTACGCACTGGACGCCACATAGTTCAATCTTTTCTTGGGGGTATCCACTTATGCAAGTGATCTTCGCCTTAGCGGCGATCAGCTCAGTTCTTTCGTTCTTAATTTATGTGCACAAAATTCTCAAAAGTGGCGCCCTTCGAGGAATGAGCCGATGAGGGATATTGCGCAGTTAACCCAAGGTGAGAGTCAGGGGCTTTCCTACATCTTGATGGACATCGATGACACGATAACAACGGAAGGCAAGCTCACCGCCGAAGCGTATGAAGCGCTTTGGGAACTCCACGATGCTGGCCTTCGAGTAATTCCTATTACCGGCCGACCAGCGGGGTGGTGTGACCTCATCGCCCGCCAATGGCCCGTTGATGGAGTCGTTGGTGAAAATGGGGCGCTCGCTTACTGGGAAGAGGATGGAATCCTTAAGCGGATCTACCACCCCAATGCGGTGAAGAATACCCACCCAGTATTAGAGAAGATCAAGGAGCGCGTGCTACGGGAGATTCCACTCACCCGCGTTGCGCAAGATCAATTTGCCCGCCTCTTTGATTTGGCGATCGACTTCGCCGAAGAGGAACCGAAGCTCGATTTGGCGGTTGCTGAAGAGATTAAGCGGATCTGCACCGAGGAAGGAGCGATTGCAAAAGTGAGCTCAATTCACGTCAATACGTGGATGGGGGTCTACTCCAAATTAGAGATGAGTGAGCGCTTCTTACGTGAGCGCTTTGGCTACGATCCGCAAAGCGACCGTTTGAAGGTCCTTTTCTTTGGTGATTCACCGAATGATGAGCCGATGTTTGCCCACTTTCCGTTAACCGTCGGAGTGGCGAGTGTTGGTCGATATCAGCATTTGATGCAAAATTTACCTACTTTTATCACAAAATCGAGTGGTGGAGCGGGCTTTCGAGAGGGTGTCGATCGACTTTTAGGGCTTCGGTAAGTTTCTTCGAAAGAATGCTTGACACTTAGGGGCCTCTTTTGGTATGTTAACCGAGCGCATTCAGAAGTGGGTGCGGTTTTTTGACAAAGATATAAGCGAAGGGAAGAGAAGATAAAGCTTCATGGCGATTACCATTTGGTTGTTGGCCAGAGGCGTGGAAGTTGTAAAGGCTTCCAGTCAATTTCAATGATGAAGGACAGGTATTAGAAATGTCAGTCTTTCGTTTGAGTTAGAAATGGATTGGCTCGATAAATCAGATTATATTCCAGATCCTCGGATCTGGGTTTAAGATGACGGAGAGTTTG
>JBBADN010000160.1:0-3782 GCA_041656455.1 Sphaerochaeta sp.
GGACCAACGCCCCAGCGGCGACACTGTAGAAGAACGTCATCATCGAGGATGAGGGTAAAAGCGAAACAAAGGAAGCGAGCATTAAGGTCACAACGAACGCTAAACGCTTTTTATCGGTAAGCTGAAAAACAAAGAGCGGGGCAAAGAGAATGGGAAGGTAGGAGTCCAAGATAATCGTAGGAACAAAGAAGGTAATGAGACCAAGGAGAATAAGGGAGAAGACGATGACGCTGAGGGCGAGGATTAAGTAAAGGTTTGCCCGCCCGTGGGCCCCGGCGAAGAGGAGAAATCCTGAGGCGCCAACGATCGTTACCATGATCGCAAAGATCGCTCGAGCGAGGAGCTGAGTGATGGAATACGGCGAAGACGCCTCATTCATCGTTGTGAGCAATGTGACTTGACTGAGGGTTAACGGAGTATCTTTACTGACAACTTTCATCCCCTTATGAATCTCAACAAGAACATCAGCAACATTTGCCCGCGCTTGGGCGCGGAGGGAAAGGGTTTTTGCCTCGTCGTAGATGAGGTTTTCTTCTAAAAGCAAGACAAGGGTGTCGATAATTAACTGTGGCTGAAACGTTGGCTGTTGACGAATGTAGCCGCGGAGGTAGGCAAAGAGGAGTTCACTGAGGTTCTCCTTTGTTAACACCTCATCAAGGGCGATAATCTTCCCGCTCTCTTGATCAATACCCACCTCTAAGCGGTAGGAGTCGTACCCTTCACGCTGAATCTGCTCATAGCTACTACTTTCCATCAACCCGTGGGAGAGAACCATACTTGCAGTTTCATTCACCGTTTCAAGGTAGTACGTCAACTCACTTTCACTTAAGAGAAAGAGTCGCTGAAGGAGGTTGCGCCGATCAACGAGATCTTCGCTACCTAAGAACGTGTACACATTGGACTCCCGCCGATCGTTGTCACTGAGCAGGAGCTTTGTGTAAATATCGAGGCGGTTGTAAGAGAGTGCAGTTTGGCGGAGGTTTAACGAGGCGATCGGGTATATGGCTCGCTCTGCAGCGTTTCTTTGGAGCTCGGTTTCTACTTCATCGATGAAGGTAAAATCACTTCGAGCGAAGATATCTTCGTCAGCGAGCTGACCGACTTGGTAGGTAATCGCCTGGCCGCCAGGAACGACGTGGGCGAGCATTGGGATGAAGAAGCCCCCAGTGGCGACTAGGACCATGAGGATGATGATGACTGGTTTTTCATACCCTTTGGCGATTCGCTCTTCTCGGCCTTTTGGTTTACGCATTATCGTTCTCCGTTTCGATACGCATCAATAATCGCTTGAACGATCTTTGAGCGGACAACATCTTCTGAAGTAAAGTGGATAAACGCTAAATCCTCAATTCCTTGGAGAATTTTCTCGGCGTGGACGAGCCCACTCATTTTGGATTTAGGAAGGTCAATTTGGCTGATATCACCGGTTATAATCGCCTTTGAATCCTCCCCAAGGCGGGTGAGGAACATGTGCATCTGCTCAACGGTGGTGTTTTGCGCTTCATCAAGGATAACCGTGGACCCTCTTAAGGAACGTCCTCTCATATACGCTAAGGGGGCGATCTCAATGTTTCCCCCATCTTCAAGCTTACGGATATTGGGTGGGGAAATCAGCAGCTCCATCGCGTCATAAAGGGGTCGTAAATACGGATTAATCTTCTGAGCTAAATCACCTGGTAAATACCCAAGGCTCTCCCCCGCTTCGACGATTGGACGGGTGAGGACGATCTTTCGCTTCTCGCCACTAAAGAGTTGGCTGAGAGCGTAGGCGACGGCGAGGAAGGTCTTCCCCGTTCCCGCCGGTCCGATCGCAAAGATGACTTTATTCGTTTCAAGAAGGCGGAGGTAGTGCTCCTGATTCACCCCTTTGGCGTATGCATGGCGATTAAGAATCTTCACCGACTTGCGGCGGCTCTCCTCTTCACTTAAGAGCTCTTCATCAAGACTGACATCACTCTTAATCGTTTGAAACTCCATGAAAATATCTGTTTCATTGAAGAAGAGCTGCTCTTCAGCGAGGCGCTTAAGCCGACCAAAGAGGAGTAAGAAGCGTGTTAGGGTTACTGTATCATCACTGAGACAGACAATCTCTGTTGACCGAACGTAGAGTTCGCATCCAAGGAGCGCTTCTAAGTACGGGATATTTCGATCGTTAATGCCGAGGACTCGGCGAACAAGTTCTTCACTATCAAAGGTGATCCGTTTTTCCATACCCATCCTATTCATCACAAGGATCGAATCCACTCTGTTGTGGGTTTCGACCACTTCTCTTCAATATCAAGATCAGGGATTGTGTTCCACGTAAGGTAGATGCTCAGTGTTGGCACCCAATGATATTGATTGTTCGATAGTACAACACTTGCGGTGTATTTACAATTCAACGTCCAATCGGCTAAGTAGTGAATTAACTCAGCGTTAATCGAAGAGAGGTTAAATTGCGTGTTTCGCTGTCCCCCACCAAAGAAGTCAAAACTGCGAAGAAGGTCTTGGCCAAGCAGTGCCCAGGAGAAGGAGCCATCATCGTTTTGGTAGTGGTAGAAGCCAGTATTTGCCGAGGCAAATGAAAGGGTGAAGTCTAAGAACTCGGCGATTTGGAAGCGGGTTTTTAACGCTATCGTAAAGATCGAAGCGTACGGATCTTCAAAGTCATACTCAAACGTTGTATTAACCCCGAGGCTAAGAGCCGCCCTTCTCTTATAAAATCGCCACGTTTGCTCATTGAAATTTAGCGATCCAACAAAGCGCTCACTTTGAAGATCGGAAACAGGGCCGCCAAAAGAGTACGTTAATGCTAGAAATGGTAGTTTTACACTAAGTTGGGCGTCCTTGATCAAATGATCAACTCCCCCCTCGTGTGGGGTGTAGATCCCTTTCTCACTGATGACGAGATCCCCGTCTAAAAAGGTAAGGGCGAGATTGTGGGTGAGTGTTGAGAGTGCTGGTTCGTGTAAGAAGGTGTGGGAGTACGTGGTGAGTGTTTTTACACCTCCTTGCTCAAAGCCTAGACCAATCGTTAACAGATCTTTCTTAAGGGGGCCAGCCTCCCCTTCTTGGGTAACGCGGAATGAAGAGGTAAGGCTTAATCCACCGTATTGGATTCCAAGCTTCGGGGTAAGGCTTTGAGCCAGAGGCCAAAGCTGGGCAGAAAGCGATGGCTTGAGGGTGATGGCTTGAATTAAGTAAGAGTAATCGAGGCTGAGTTGGTGGGTTGTAACCGAGCTCTTATCAAAACTGAAGCGATCGATCGTCACCGTGCTTGGAAGGCTCGGTACTCGCGTCTCCTCTTGACGGTAGAGGCGCTGGCGAAGGGTATACGTCGCCCCAAGAAATGGGAGGCGGATTGTGGTGTTGGAATGAAGTTGAAAGAGCTGACTAAAGTTCGCTGTTTTCTTAGGATCATCACTTACCGTCAATTGGGGGGTGAGTTCAAAGCTCGAGGTAAGGAGGCGACTATCGGGAATCGCCGAAAGAAGCAGTGATCCTTTACTGAGGGAATAGAGCTTTACTTCATCGCTACTTTGCTGATCATAGGTGCGGAGGAACTCTTCACTAAGGGTGTAAGAGAGCTTGATTGACCGAGTTCCACTTTTAGCAAAGAGACCCGCTGGTTGGGGCAGAGTTTGAGTGTACATCCCCGGTAGAAGCAAATCACCTGCATTTTTAGGAGCTGACGAGGCTTGTTTTGGCTCTTCTTTTGTTCGACTTGAGAGGTTTAGCAGTGTTCCCGCTGCCTTTACATTGAAGCGAGGCTCAGTAACTTCATTGAGGTAATACCCATACAC
>JBBADN010000161.1:0-3743 GCA_041656455.1 Sphaerochaeta sp.
CGCTCCAATGAAGTTTACGAGTAAGTCCTTCATCGTATCAATGAGACCGATGTCTAAGTATCCACCTAAACCAAGCTCTTCACCGTTGACGACTACTGAGGAGATATTGTGGATTGTAACGATCTTTTGTGAATGGGTGGGATCGAGGGCAACAGAGCGGATAGTGTGAATAATGGTATCCTTTTGCATATCGAGGCCAAAGACCATATCCATGAAGAATTCAAAGAACTCCCAGATTACTCCAATGGTCATCGAGAAACAAAAGGCGACGATGACAACAAAGAGCGGGGAGAGCTTAAAGGTGAAGCGTTCACTCTGATTAAGAATATCCACTAAGGAAAAGCCAATTGCAGCAGCAAGGAAGCCGTTGAGGGTGTGGAGCATCGTATCCCACAACGGATAGGTAACGTAGTAGGAGCGAATCTCTCCTAAGATTGCTGCTGCGAAGATGAAGAAGAGGATAATGTTCTCTAAGGTATTAGGAATATCAATACGGGTATTGGATTCTATAAACGATGGAATGGCAAACAGGAGGAGCGTAAGAATGCACAGGAAGACGTTCTCATACTCACCGGTGATTACCTGAACGACGAGAACCAAGAGAACAATGAACCGGAGGATGTAGTGAACTAAGGCAGCACTATCGCGGTCTTTCACTGCTTTACGAAAAGAGCGCTTTGGCGGTCGTCTTAATCGTTTCATGGTGCTATCTTCTTGGAATAGGAGGAACTGGTCAACGCTACAGCGAATAAAGGTTATTCATAAAAACCATCGAAATATAATCATTTTCCTAAAAAACCCTCTATTTCTAATCATTATTTTGTAAACACTAAGGTTTCTAACGATAATTAGTAGAAAATAATGACAATTTTTATCCAAAAGATGAAGGCTAATCGAAGATTACAGCACCAAAAGCACCATAACATGTGGCACGAAGCAACTGAACAAGAATCCATTGCTCAAGAAATTGAGGTGATGTATCAAACAGTGTTTGGCTAAGCTGTCACCAACCCACCTCCGGCAGTAATCGTCTCTACTAACTTCAAGCGAATCTTCTCAAGCTTGGCAGTTGCTGCTAAGTACTGCTTCTTAAGAGCTCGATCACCGTGGACTAACTGCTTTAGGCTCACTTCATAACGGAGGGCAAGTTCACCGACGTGTTGTTGGACTTCAAGGTATGTTCCTTTCAAGCGATCTACAGTAGTCAGGATTGCTGTAATTCGACTTGCTTTGGCGCGGGTATACCCCACCTCAAGTTGATTCATCAACTCAGCAACTGAAACAATTCTCTTGATTCGATAGGCGTTTGTACCAGCAAAGACAAAGCCAATGTTTAAAAACCCTTTGCGGGCGTTGTTTAATGCGATCGAGATACAGTAGTGAGCGTCTTGGGCTTTGCAACTCGACAAGCACTTCCATCCACAGACAAACGAAGGTCTCTTCCCTTCTTCGGCATCACTAATAAATTTGTTTCGGATCGCTCTTCCAAGTAGCCCCACTGGGCTTTGGATCAACCCAATGTCTTCTTTCTTTGCCTTTAGGTACGCCTCTTTAAACGCACGGCTCGCATCACACTCCTCAGTTGCAACAAAGCGTGTCCCCATTTGAACCCCATCAGCACCGAGGCTTAAGAAGCGGTGAATGTCCGCACCACTGTAGACTCCCCCGCCGACGATGAGGGCAATCTTCTTGTTATACTGTTCGTGTATTGATGCTAACTCAGCGACTGCCTCGATAGTGAGGTTTTCAAGGGAGAATGCGCTATCTTCGATTTGCTCTTCACTGAAACCAAGGTGGCCCCCTGCTAATGGGCCTTCTAAGACAAAACAATCGGGTAAGTCATTGTAGAGCTTATACCACATCGAACAGACCATTTTCATCGCTCGGGCTGAGCTGACGATAGGACTGATCTTAATATTGTTTGCCCTAATCTTCGTGATCGGGATGTTTTTAATCGGAAGACCAGCACCAAGGAAGATGATATCAACCTTTTCTTCAATTGCTACATCCAAAAGAGGAAGGTAATCGGCAAGAGCAACCATGATATTCACTCCAAGGACTCCATCACTGAGCGAACGTGCCTTTTGAATTTCAGAGCGGAATGCTCGAATGTTTGCCCCTTGGCCGTCTTTATAGTAATCCTTCTCCAAAAGGCCAATTCCATTCGCAGCGATGACCCCGATTCCCCCTTGATTCGCAACACTGCTGGCAAGACCAGAAAGGGAGATTCCGACCCCCATCCCCCCTTGAACGATTGGCTTTGAGACGTGAAGATCACCGATCGTACAAGATGGGAGCGTAGGAATATAGTGTTTAATGGTATTAATGACTGAATCTAATTTCGTTATTGAAAGCGAAGACGTTCCTTCTTGGAAGAGGGAAAACGCAGAATGGCTTATGCTCATTGGAGCCTCCTCATTGGAGAGATGAGTTATTTTATACACATATACACTATTTGTATATATGTATTTTATATTACATTTCTCCCTCTCTCTGCGCATATCCTCTCACTCGTGGTACAATACCGCATGAAGAAAAAGATAGTGTACTTTGATATGGATAACGTTCTTGTTAATTTTCAATCGGGCATTGATCGCCTTCCGCCCAATCTCCAAAGCGAGCAACACCTCGATGAGGTAGATGGAATCTTTTCGTTGATGGACCCCATCGAAGGAGCGATCGAGGCATTTCATCGAATCGCCGAAGTAGCTGATGCGTACATCCTCTCCACTGCTCCGTGGAATAACCCATCAGCGTGGAGTGATAAACTGCTGTGGGTTAAGAAGCATCTTGGAGAAGCAGCTAAGAAACGACTGATCCTTTCCCACAACAAACATCTCAATAAAGGGGCAATCCTCATCGATGATCGCGATAAGAATGGAGCAGATCGCTTTGAGGGAGTCCATATTAAGTTTGGGAGTGAGCCTTTCACGGATTGGGAGATAACAACGAAGCACGTGCTCCACCTCTTAGGAGAGGCATAATGAACATCCTCATCACTGGTGCTACATCGGGTATTGGCTTAGAAACCGCCCTCCTCTTTGCCCAAAAGGGGCATAGAGTGTGGGGTGTGAGTCGATCAGTCATTGAATCCCCATCTGAACAGATTGTCTTTCATTCAATGGATGTAACAGATCAGGGCTCAATACAGGGTGGAATTAAGAAGATTTGGGCTGAATCAAACGGGATTGATCTTGTAGTACACTGCGCTGGCTTTGGCCTTGGGGGCAGTGCTGAGGATACTCCTCTCGAAGATGCCAAGGCTCAGTTTTCAACGAACTATTTTGGGGTTCTTGCGGTAAACAATGAGCTGTTACCGCTGATGCGCAGTCGCGGTGGAGGGCGGGTTATTATCCTCGGCTCTATTGCGGGACGCATCAGTATTCCCTTCCAAAGCCACTACAGCGCATCAAAGTTCGCCTTAGAAGCGTACACTGAAGCACTGAGGATTGAAGGTAGGGCGTTTGGGATTACAGCAACGATTATTGAAGCGGGTGATACAAAGACACCGTTTACGGCCCATCGCAGACTCACAATGAATGAATCATCGCCGTATTACGAACAAGCGAGTCGCTCAATCGCTAAGATGGCCCGTGATGAAGAAGGCGGATACTCCCCCCTCACCGTCGCAAAGGCAATCTACAAGGTCGCAGTGAAGAAGAACCCACCGATCCGTAAGCCAGTGGGCTTCTCCTACTCACTCTTAATGCTTCTAAAAAGAATCCTCCCTGATCGCCTTATTG
>JBBADN010000162.1:0-3736 GCA_041656455.1 Sphaerochaeta sp.
TTGCATAAGATTTGATAGGATAAGAGGGTATGAAACAGAAAGCGGGTGTAAAAAAAAGACGCGGGGTGATTATTGCTGCGATTGGGACATTTCTTGGGGCAGTAATCCTCGCCCTTCCAAGCTTTGGTATTGAGCTTCCCTTAGAAAAGTGGATCTTCTTCCTCTTCTCTTTTTCGGTGACCCCATACCCCCTTTGGCTCCTACCGAGTGCCTTCTTACTCTTCGTGTGGAGTGTCATCCTCATCGTTAACCGCAGGCGCCCAGTTGTCTTAACCTTTCAACTGGTGTACTCCTTTTTAATCGCCTACACCCTCCACAGCCTCGCCCATCTTTTACAAGAGAGTCCGTGGCCGATCTTCCGTAGTGCCCTCCTAGAAGCGAGTGATGGGGTGCGCAGCGCCTCCTTTAAACTTGTTGTTCTCTTCATCGGTGAGATGATCTTGCTTATTATCATCATGCTCATCAACGACGCAGTGAAACACCGCAGGCGAAGCGTTGAAGAGCCCGAAGTAGAAGAGCTTGAGGAGTCGGCAACTATTACCCTTACCGCTAAAGAAACACCGCCAAGGGCGGACTTCCCCAACCTCGATGAACTGCCCCTCTATGTTGACCGTACACCCCCACCGCCGCCGAGTAAGCGGACCAAGAGTGTTGAACCCCCCGTTGAAGAGATTCGAGGGGAAAATACCGTCAGCTTAGCGATGTTCCGCCGCCTCTCTGAGGAAGTGAAGAAGCGCGAAGAGGCGCACCAAGCACCGCCACCGGCTGAAGTTGAACGAATGAACCCAATTGATGAGAAGAAAGGGGCGAAAGAACTACCGGGGTTAATGCTCGCTGCGGTTAAGCGGATGGAAGAGCAGAAGCAAGAAGGGGTTGAAGAAAAACCTCGCTCATTCTTTGCTCGCCACACCACCTTAAAAGTCGAAGAGAAAGTTGACCACGTTCGACAAAAGCCGCCAGTAATTCCCCCTGTCCTTGAACCAACTCCCCAACCAGTAACCCCACCGCCACCGCCAGTTGAAGAGCCTGAGGTCGTGAGTCGAGTCAGTGTGAAGATTCCCCCCTCCCCCCCACCGGCGGTGGTTGAAGAGGTCAGTGAAGATGATCCCTTAGAGTCGAGTCGCGGAGTAGGGGGGCTTTCTGCTTTAATTACTAAGCCAAAGATCGGCTATCAATTCCCCAGCGAGTCGATCCTTAAGACGTACGAGAAGATTGGAGATGTCATTGATGAGCACACCCGTCACCAAGGCGAACTCCTCGTTGATACCCTCCTGCAATTCAATATCCAAGTTGAAGTGACGCGAATTGTTCGCGGGCCAACGGTGACGATGTTTGAAGTTCTTCCCGCCCCGGGTATTCGTGTTGGTTCAATTGTCAGCCTCAGCGATAATATCGCCTTAGCGCTGGCTGCTACTCAGCTACGAATCGTTGCCCCGATTCCCGGTAAGAGCGCTGTCGGTATTGAGATTCCTAATAAAAAGCGCGATATCATCGGCTTTAAAGAGATGCTCAGCGGGGTCACAGACTCAATGCACATCCCCATGGTCTTAGGGCGAACAATCTTAGATGAGAAGCGGGTGATCGACATGAGTAGCTCCCCCCACCTCCTCGTCGCTGGCTCAACGGGTAGTGGAAAGAGTGTCTGTATCAACAGCCTCATCTGTACCACCCTCTTTCGCCGAACCCCAAAAGAAGTTCGGATGATTCTTGTTGACCCCAAGATCGTTGAACTGAATATTTACAATGGAATTCCCCACTTACTGACACCGGTGATCACCGACGCGAAGCGCACCCTCAAGGCGTTTGACTTCTGCCTCTTTGAAATGGAGCGGCGCTACAACCTCCTCCGGGCGCTGAACGTTCGAAATATCACTGGCTACAACGAGAAGATCGTGGCAAACCGCCTCGCTCGGGAGAAGCTACCGTACATCATGGTTGTCATCGATGAGTTCGCTGACTTAATGCACACCGTCGGTAAAGAGCTTGAAACAAAAGTCGCCCGGCTTGCGGCGATGAGCCGAGCGGTGGGTATTCACATGGTCTTAGCAACCCAGCGCCCCAGTGCTGATGTAATTACCGGGGTGATTAAAGCAAATATTCCTTCGCGGATCTCCTTTGCTGTGACGAGCGCAATCGACAGCCGAATCATCCTTGATGAGATGGGCGCTGAAAAGCTCCTTGGTCGGGGGGATATGCTCCTCCAGACAACGACCTCCCCTGCAACGGAGCGTATCCAAGGGGCGTTCCTCAGTGACGCCGAAGTGGAAGAGATCGTCGCCTTTGCAACCAGCCAAGGCGAGCCAGAGTTCATCGACGAGTCGTTCTTTGAAGATGATCCACCGCCAATTACCGAGAGCAGTGAGTCCTTCAGTGAAGCGGTCACCGACGAAGAGTTGATGGAACAAGCCCTTCAAATCGTTGTTGAGCGCAAAGGGGCGAGTGCTTCCTACCTTCAGCGCCGCTTGAAGATTGGCTACAACCGCGCTGCTCGCCTCGTTGAGCAGATGGAAGAGGATGGGTACGTTGGACCGGCAAATGGCTCGAAGCCGCGCGAGCTCTTAAGGATTCCCTAATGAAGAGTGCATCAGTAAACGGCGTTATTATACCCAAAGAGGAGGCGACTCTCCCCATCACCTCCCGAGAAGTCCAAATGGGCTTCTACGTCTACGAGTCACTACGCGTCCTCGATGGTTTTGTTACTCGGCTTGGTGACCACCTCGACCGCCTCTTCGACTCAGCAGTAGGAATTCATCTTACTCACCCCTTTACGAAAGAAGAGGTAAAGACGTGGGTCTACGAGCTCATTGAAAAAGATACGATCAAGGATGCTACAGTCCGCCTCAGTCTTTATGGCGGCCAAGAGCCAACACTCTTCATCGTCCCATCTTCCCTGCTGAGCTACCCTGATTCCTACTACCGTGAAGGAGTGGCAGCGATTACCTTTGCAGGTGAGCGCCTCTTTCCCTCCTATAAAAGCGGTTCGCTTTTGTTAAACTACGTTGCCCTTGAACACGCTCGAAGACTTGGTGCTTTTGAAGCTCTCCTCGTTGACCACGAGGGGCGGGTATTAGAAGGAACGCGGAGTAACTTCTTCGCCTTCTCCAACAACACCCTCCACACCGCCGATGAGGATCTCGTCCTCGGGGGGATTACCCGCAGCGAAGTTCTCCGCTGTGCCGCTGAGCTTGGCTTTAGTATTGATCTTGCTCCAATCTACCTTGAAGATGTCCGCTCTGGGCGCTTTTCTGAGGTCTTTATCTCAGCGACAAGTATGGCCGCCTTACCGCTTAATCGGATCGATGATTTGCGCTTTAGCAGCGACTTTACTCGAACGCGAACCCTCCACGATTACGTCCGCGCTCACCAGTGGCGCGAGTGAGCATTGGTGGACAGACGCTCTCTTTTACTTTATCTTTGGAGAAGGGCCTCTCGGCCTGTTTTGGTGTGAATATGTTACTTCTTATAAAGGCGAATGATATACCCTATGAAATTTTCTGAACTACCGCTTGGTGAGGCTGTCCTCACCGGCATTACAAACGCGGGCTTTGAAACGTGTACCGACGTCCAAGAGCGAGTCCTCCCCGTCACCCTTACTGGTTCTGATGTGATGGTTCAATCGAAGACGGGCAGTGGAAAGACTGCTGTCTACGCCCTCACAATCTTAGAGAGCTTTGTTGCGGCCCAGCAAGAGGGCAAGCAAATCAAAGCGCTCATCATCGCTCCTACGCGCGAGCTT
>JBBADN010000163.1:0-3707 GCA_041656455.1 Sphaerochaeta sp.
GCCTATACGCTTGTTAACATCCCCTATGCAGCACTGCTACCGGAGCTCACCGAGGATTACAATGAGCGAACGATCCTCACAGGATATCGAATGAGCTTCGCCGTCTTAGGGACGTTTGCTGGAGCGGCGGCTGTCATGCCAATCGTCAACGCTACCTCGTGGCCGATCATGGGAGCGGTGATGGGGGCAATCATGCTCGTTACCGCTCTTGCCACTGTCTTTGCGATCCGCGAGCCAAAAGAGCACCCCGCACTCAGTGAAGACGGCTTCCTCGCTACGTTTATCGAAGTCTTCAAAGAGAAAACGTTCCTCCAAGCACTGTTACCGTGGACGTTTTTCATCACTGGGACCTCAATGGTCCAAGGGGCCTTGGTTTATTACTTTGCCTACCTTTACAACAACGAAGGCCTCTTCCAACTCGCCTTAGTTGGCCTTTTATCGTTCAGTTTGATCTGTATTCCCCTCTGGGTGAATATCTCTAAGCGAATAGGTAAGCGGACCGTGTACACGATTGGTATGATTATCATGGGTGTTGGGATTCTCCTCTTTAGCCTCCTTGGGACGGCCCTCGGACCAATCTTCGGTATTATTATCATGAGCTTAGCGGGCATTGGGCTATCCACCCACTACGTTATGCCCCACGCGATATTACCAGACGTTGTTGAGTATGATGCGATCACCTACAAAAAAGGCCGAAGAGAAGGAGTCTTCTCCAGTATTTGGACGTTTACCAGTAAGATTGGCCAAGCGCTCGCCCTCGCGTTAAACGGATGGATCTTAGCCCTCTTTGGCTACCAAGGCGGCACGTTCCTTCCCCAAACTAAAATTGGAATCATCCTCTTAGTTGGTCCCCTCCCAGTTCTTTGGTACATCGCCGGGCTCTTAATCCTCAAGCACTACCCAATTGACCAAGCGTTCTATGAAAAGATGATTGGCCATGAAGAATAACAAACGCTTTCCAAAACCGGCGTATAAACAGCCGGCGCGGGCCCTCGTCTCGGTCTTTGGGCGGCTTTACCTTAACGCGGCGTTAGGCGTCTCAAAAGTGATTACCCCGAGAAGGAAGATCCTCGATCATGAACTTGCCCGTTTCAAGAAGAAAGAAACGACTCTTATCTTCGCCTTTCGTCACACAGCAGTAGAAGACGCCCCCGCCCTCTTAATTGGGATGAAGGGCTCACACCTGCGCTTCCTCTATGGACGGGATGTCTTAAACTGGGCGGGGTGGCCAACTCGGGTTCTCTTTCCCGCCCTCGGCTTTGTGGCGGTTGAAAACCGCGGCAATAACCGCGAAGGGGCGGACTTCCTTCGCCGTGAAGTGAAGAACCCCCGCTTCCCCCTCGCCCTCGCCCCCGAAGGCCAGGTAAGCTACCACGCCTTTAAAAGCGCCGCCATAGAGATGGGGGCAGCGAACCTCGCCTCGTGGGCCCTTGAGAGTGAACGCAGTGAAGTCATCATCCTTCCGATCGCCTTGGGGTATCGCTACGCCCATGATAATGAGAAATTCATCAATGAACTTATCACTCGATGGGAAACTGAAGCGCACCAGATTGTGGACAAAAGCACCCCGATCGATGAACAAATTCGGAGTATTGGCTTTACTACCCTAGCGCTCGTTAATTCATTTTGGTCGCTTGGCCTAAAGCTTACTGGCACTTTTGTAACTCAACGGGATCGAATCTGTCGCGCTATCTTACGGTACTGTGAGACGCTGGGAAATCTTCAAGACTCTACCGGGTCGATCATTGACCGCCTCTTTCGCGTTCGTTTTAAAGCGGAAGATATCCTCTACAACACCGATCGATCGAAGCTTAATACGTATCAACTCGCCTACCACGACCTTGAAGTAAAGCAGCAGCACATCGCCCATTGGGCGTCACAGATCGTCGATGTTCTTGAGTATATCGATCTTTCCTACCTAGAGGGGAGGCACACCACCCAACGCTCAATTGAAGTCATGCTTTCACTGCTTGATGTCTTAAACCGCCTCCGCGGTGGGATGATTAACTCTCGCTTCAGCCCAAAGAGAAAAACTGCGTTCATCCTCCCTGGCTCTCCCATTGAAGTGCGCAAGAACTTTGCCCAGATCGCGGGGAGAAAAGAGCGCCTTGGAGCGATTGCCCAGGCGATTGAAGAAGGCTTGAACGAGGTCAGTCTTGATCTTGAGGCGGTAATGCTTCAGTCAACGTAAACGTTGGGTCGTAGTCTTTATAGTACCCTTTGTGCTCATCGTCGAGTAACGCGGCGATGCGCACCATCATTTCATCAGCGAGGAGCTGGCGGTGCTCAGAGTCGAGGCGCCCTTCTTTTTTAATTGGCCGAAAGACCTCACCCACGCGAATCGTGATCCGAGTTCGTCGAAGGCGGAAGAAGTTGCGCTTCATATGTTCAAAGCCAGTGACGGCGATTGGGACCATTGGGGTTTGGTTCTTGTAGGCGATAAAGGCGATTCCGCCCTTACCCCGCTTTAGCGAGCCATCACGACTCCGGGTTCCCTCGGGGGCGATCGCAAAGATCTCCCCGCGGTCGAGGACAGCAAAGATTGCATCCATCGCCTTGCGGTCAACGTTTCCTCGGTCTACTGGGATTGAGCCCCACAGGGTCATTAGGTAGCCAGTGAATGGATTATTCCACAGCTCCTTCTTAGAAAGGGCGTGCATCACCCGCGGTTGAAGGAATGCGTAGAGCATCGGCCCTTCGAAGATTGACGTGTGGTTCACGATCATCATGAGTGGTCCTTGTTGAGGAACCTTTACTAACTCACTGCGATCGATCTTAAAAAAAAGGCGAAAATATGTTCGCAAGACTCCGTTAATGAAACCCTTGGCTATACTCATGGCTCATCGTACAAAACCCGAGTAAAAGAAACAAGCTTCAATCAAAACCCCAACCCCCTGATTGATAAAAATATGGTACACTCTTCTTCGTAATGAGGAATGAGATGATGAAGCAACCATTTTTACTCGGTTTTGGTGCGATGCGCTTTCCCCAAACCCCCGAAGGGACGATCGACCGAATAAGAG
This sequence comes from Sphaerochaeta sp., assembly GCA_041656455.1. Taxonomy (GTDB): domain Bacteria; phylum Spirochaetota; class Spirochaetia; order Sphaerochaetales; family Sphaerochaetaceae; genus Sphaerochaeta. Next base: position 3,024 of record JBBADN010000163.1, read on the forward strand.
CCAAAGAAATGTTAACGTATGCGATGGAGAACGGAGTTACCTACTACGATACCGCCTACACGTACCACAACGGGGAGAGTGAACCGTTTTTGGGGGAGTTCCTCCAACAGTATGAACGCTCAACATTCCAAGTTGCCACGAAGCTCCCCCAGTGGCTCGTTGAATCAGTCGCTGATGCCAAGCGAATCTTTCAAGAGCAGCTCGATCGCCTCGGCGTTGAGTACTTCGACTATTACTTAGTCCACTCCTTAAAGAAAGCCCAATACGTGAAGATGGTCGACCTTGGGGTGATTGCGTACTTAGAGGAGGAGCAGAAACAGGGGCGAATAACCAAGCTTGGATTCTCCTTTCACTCAAGCTTTGAAGACTTTGAGTACATCATTAGGAGCCGTCCTTGGGACTTCTGCCAGCTTCAATACAACTGGTTGGATATTGAAGAACAAGCTGGGCGAGCGGGGTATGAACTTGCCACTGAATTGAATATTCCCGTTACGGTGATGGAGCCGATCAAAGGTGGGCGCTTAGTAGACCTACCTAAAACCCTTAGTGACCAATTAGCCTCAGCGACGAGTGACGATTCAATCGCTACAATTTCACTGAGGTGGGTCGCCGAGCATAAAAACGTTCCAGTTATCCTCAGTGGGATGTCCACCTTAGAACACGTCATTGAGAACATTCAGACGC
>JBBADN010000164.1:0-3677 GCA_041656455.1 Sphaerochaeta sp.
CGACTACTTTCGCCTCCTCTGGGCGCGGGTAGGGACGCCTCACTGTCACGTCTGTGGCCGCGAGATTAGCGAGATGAGCGTTGATCAGATTATCGACGCAATCTTTAAAGCAAAAGATCAAAGTCGAATCATCGTCTCAAGCCCCGTTGCAATCGGGAAGAAAGGGGAGTTTCGCAAGGTTTTTGAAGACGCCAAAGTGCAAGGATATCAGCGCATTGTTGTTGATGGGCAGCTAATCGATCTTGAAGATGGTCTTCCAACCCTCGACAAGCAAATTAAGCACTCGATTGACATTATCGTTGACCGATTAATTCTTTCAGCAGATATCCGAACTCGGCTTGCCTCCTCCATAGAAACGGCGATTGAAATGACTCAAGGCTTAGTGAAGATTACCTTCCTCAGCGATGATGACTCTTCGTTTGAGGAGATCTACAGTGAGCGCAACAGCTGTCCCCATTGTGGGATCACCCTTCCTGAATTAGAACCGCGTCTTTTTTCTTTTAACAACCCATTTGGCGCGTGCCCCGAGTGTAATGGTCTTGGCTTTAAAACAGAGTTTGATCCCGATTTAATCATCCCCGATTACAACAAGAGCTTTAATGAAGGGGCGATCGCAACGATGAACCCTGAAGCGCAGTGGGCGCGCAGTCAATTCCAAGCCCTTGCGGATCACTTAGGCATCACCTTAGACACCCCCTTTAGTGAACTGAGGGATGATCAAATTCATGCAATCCTGTGGGGCACTGAAGACCAAGTCAAGGTTGAGTACGTCCGAGATAAAGGAAATCGGACGATCCACGTTGCAAAGCCGTATCCTGGGGTCATCCCTGATTTACAACGCCGCTACTACGAAACCCCGAGTATGCAAATTCGGGTGTGGATGAACGGCTTTCAAACGACAAACGTCTGTCCCGTCTGTCACGGTGAGCGGCTAAGACCAGAGGCTCTGGCAGTTACAATTAACGGCCTTTCGATCATGGAAGCAACCCGACATAGCGTAGCGAATGCGAAGACGTTCTTTGATACCCTGACTCTCAATGAGAGCCAAACGATTATTGCGGCTCAGGTGTTAAAGGAAATACGGGCCCGACTTCTCTTTCTCCGCGATGTTGGGCTTACCTACCTTACCCTCGATCGCTCCAGTGCCACCTTAAGTGGGGGAGAGGCGCAGCGAATCCGCTTAGCAACCCAAATAGGATCAGCTCTGAGTGGAGTGCTCTACGTCTTAGATGAGCCTTCGATCGGGCTTCACCAACGGGATAATCAAAAGCTCATCGACACCCTCAAGCGTCTTCGAGATTTAGGAAATACCGTCTTAGTCGTTGAGCACGATGAGGCGACGATTCGTGAAGCGGATTACGTCGTTGATCTCGGCCCCGGAGCTGGGGTCCACGGCGGCTACATCACCGCAAAGGGGACCCCCAAAGAGATTGAAGAAAATCCCGCTTCGATCACCGGCCAATTTTTAAGTGGTAAACTCACCATTGATATTCCAAAAGAACGAAGAGCGGGTAGTGGCCGGGCAATTCACATCGGTGGGGCGAATAAGAACAACTTAAAGCATATCGATGTCGATATCCCCTTAGGCAAGCTCGTTGTTTTCACCGGGGTCTCCGGTAGTGGAAAGTCTTCGTTGTTAAACGAAGTGCTTCTTCCGGCAGTGCGGCGGGTGTTAGCGCGCAAGAACCCCAACTACAAAGGTTTTTCATCAATCGCCGGAGTTGAAGAGATCGATAAAGTTATTAACATTGACCAAAGCCCAATTGGCCGAACCCCCCGCAGTAACCCAGCGACGTACGTTGGACTGTTTACTCCAATCCGTGAGCTTTTTGCATCATTACCAGAGTCACGGGCCCGGGGGTATAAGAGTGGGCGCTTCTCCTTCAACGTAGCCGGTGGGCGGTGTGAGAACTGTAAAGGGGATGGAAACTTAAAGATTGAGATGAACTTCCTTCCCGATGTGTACGTCACCTGTGATGTGTGCCACGGCAAGCGCTTCAACCAAGAAACCCTTGCGGTTCGCTACAAGGGAAAGAACATCCACGACGTCTTAGAGATGTCGATGAGTGAAGCAGCGGAGTTCTTCAGTGCCATTCCGAAGATCAAGCGAAAAGTTGATACATTAATCAGTGTAGGCCTTGGCTACATTAAACTTGGCCAGTCCGCCCTTACCCTCAGTGGGGGAGAAGCACAGCGGGTAAAACTCTCCTTAGAGCTGAGTAAGCTTTCAACGGGAAAGACCCTCTACGTTCTTGATGAGCCAACAACGGGTCTTCACTTCGCTGATGTAAAGAAGCTCTTAGAAGTCCTCAATCGCCTTGCTGATCAAGGAAATACCTTATTATTGATCGAACACAACCTCGATGTGATCGCCCAAGCTGACCACATCATCGACCTTGGACCAGAGGGCGGTGATGGGGGAGGAATGGTCGTCGCCAGTGGAACACCTGAGCACCTCGCCCTATGCAAGGACTCCTACACAGGGTATTATCTTGCTCAGATGTTCCATGATAAAACGTAGGACAATTTGGCAGATTTTACCCCTCTTTCTTCTCGTTCAAAGCACTCTTTTTGCTGCTTCAACGCTTCATATTCTCAACGCTGATCGCTTTGATGCCCTCGAAGGTGATCGCTATCGACTTCGAGGGAACGTCCACCTTCAAATCGTTGATGAAGATGGAGAAGAAGGGACCACCGTACGCAGCGATGAGCTCATCGTAGATTTGAATACGAAGAGCGTAAGTGCCCTTGGCTCGGTTCGCAGTGAAGGGGTGAAAGAGATCAGCGGGGAGATTATCACTTTCTTTTATGAAGAAGGGGATATTACCGCTTCGTTCAGTGATTTAGTCACCGAAACGGATGATCTAAGTGAGCAAACCGTTACCCTCCACACCCTTGGCTCGTTAATTACCTACCTCTCGAGTCAATCGGTAATCTCCTATACAAACGCCCAGGTGGGCACCCGAGCAGAAGATCCCCTCTCTTCCATTCGCGCCAAGCACCTTACCGTCCTTAAGGATGGGGACATCATGGCCAAGCAAGTGACTCTTTCAATTGGCCGAGTCCCCCTCTTTTGGGCACCGTTTCTCTTTATCCCAGGGGCACGGATGATGGGTAATCCCGCAATTGGCTTTGCCAGTGATCGGGGGATGTTCCTGAATACGACGTGGGAAATCTTTGGTTCCTACCCGGCGATTAAAGCAAGTGAAGAGCGGACGATTAGCAACCTCCTCGCATCTAAAGAAAGCGAAGATCAGCGACCAAGCTGGCCAATCTACCAAGAGGGAGGAACACCTTCAGCACTTCAAGAGTGGGCCAAGAGCTCCGATTCCTATCTCGCAATCCTCGGTGATGCGTACCAAGAGCGTGGCCTCCGGCTCGGCTACGATGGACACGTAGCTTCTTCAATCTTCACCCTCGATTCAGCGGCGACGCTTCTCCTCGACCCTGATGGATTAGAAGAACCGACCGACGTAGGGCGAATCCGCTCATGGGGGAGGCACGTCATTGGCATTAAGAGTAAGCCAGTAAACCTCTCCCTTACGCTTCCCCACATGAGTGACCCAAGTGTGAAAAGCATCACCGATAGTCGCCTCCACGGCTTTCGTCTTGACTCACTCTTTGGCAGTGAACAGGAGTTTCCCACGATCGCCGGAGATCAAAATTCCTACACAACG
>JBBADN010000165.1:0-3646 GCA_041656455.1 Sphaerochaeta sp.
CCCGAACTGGGTTACAGCACTGGGCGATGTGAATCATCATGTTCTTCTCATCCCCAACGCGGAGCTTCATCCGTGATGGATCGACGTGTTGGCGGACGATCTCCTCATCGCCTTCTTGGACTTCAACGGGGCGCTTTTCGATCTTCGCTTGGGCTTGTTCGATTTCTTTGCGCTTGGCGATGATCTGCTTGTCGATGAGGATGTTCTCATCGTACTTGTTTAGCCACGCCCGAATCTTCTTCCGGGCGCTGTTTGTTTGGGCGTAGCGGAGCCAGTTAAGGTGGGGCCGAGCGTTGGGGCTGGTGAGGATTTCAATGACTTGGGTGTTCTTCAGCGGAGCGTTGAGAGGGATGATCGAACCATCGGCTTTCGCCCCTGTGGTTCGGTTTCCCACTTCGGTGTGGATCTGGTAAGCAAAATCTAACGCCGTGGCGTTCTTTGGTAACTCAACGATGTTTCCTTTGGGGGTAAAGACGTAAATCGTATCGCGCAGGAGATCACCTTTGATGTCATCCATGTACGATTCACTGTTCTCAATCTCACTCGACCACGCTTTGAGTTTGGTGACGATCTTGGTGAACTGCTCATCATCCATCTGCGCCCAATTTCCACTCTCCGATCCCGTCTCAGCTTTATACGACCAGTGGGCAGCAACTCCGTATTCAGCGGTGAAGTGCATCTCGTTAGTTCGAATCTGGATTTCTAGGAGTTTGCCATCAAGGGCCATAACGGTGGTGTGAAGGCTTTGATAGTTATTCGCCTTCGGCATTGCGATGTAATCTTTAAAGCGCCCTTCAATAGGGGGCCAGAGGCGGTGAACAACCCCTAAGATCGTGTAGCAGTCGATCATCGAGGTGCAGAGGATGCGTACTCCAAGGATATCGAAAATCTCATCGATCTCCTTCTTCCGCTTCTTCATCTTCATGTAGACGGAGTAGGCGTGCTTAGCACGGCTGGTAACCAGAACATCGGCGATGTTTGCATCTCCGCAGGCGCGGTACAAGGATTTTTCAACTCGTGATAGGTAGGCGGTTTGTTCACTCTTTTTAGAGAGGAGGTACTCTTGAATGTGGTTGTACGTATCGGGCTTGAGGGTCTTAAGACTTAAATCCTCCAGCTCATCCTTCATCCACGAGATACCGAGGCGGTCAGCGAGGGGGGCGTAGATATCTAAGGTATCGGCGGCGATCTCCCGGGCACGCTCCGTTTTAAGGTGGTGAAGGGTTCGCATATTGTGTAGCTTATCGGCGAGCTTAATGATGATGACCCGAATATCCTCACTCATCGCAAAGAACATTTTACGAATCGTTTCCGCCTCTTGGACGGATTTACTCATCGTCTTGATGTTCGCAATCTTCGTTTCGCCTTCGACCATATCAGCGACCGCTTTGCCAAAGAGGTTGGCAAGCTCGTCGTACGTCGTATCAGTATCTTCTAACGTGTCGTGGAGGACCCCTGCACAAATTGTATCGGCGTCCATCTTCAGTTCAATGAGGATCTCACCGACGGCGAGGGGGTGGATGATGTACGGCTCGCCACTGGCGCGCTTTTGTCCCTCATGCTTGGAGGCGGAGAACGTCGCCGCAGCAAGAATCTTCTCTTGATCTTCCTGCGGATATTTGAACGCTTTTTGAATAAATCGCTCAATTAACTGGGCACTCACTCTCGCACTCCCCATACAACGCGTTCTAAATTCGCTAAATCGCGTTCTATTGTAACATTCCGAAAGCCTGAAGCTTCCAGCAGGACCGCTACGTCCTGCGTTTGGCGGTAATCGCACTCCAAGAAGAGCGATCGATGCTCTTTGCTTTGAGCGATTAACGCCTTTATTATCGCCAATCCATCAGCGCCAAAGCCTCGAAGGGCACGTTTTGGTTCATAGTGGACACTTTTATCAACCGCCTCAACCCATGCATCGGTGAGATATGGCGGGTTGCTCACGATAATACCATATTTTTGCCCAAGAGGAAGCAGGTCACACTCAATGCATTCAAGCTCGCGGCCCAAGAGGCGTGTACTATTGATGCGGGCAACCGCTAACGCCTCACTACTAATATCGCTTAAAAGTACATCAACGCCAAGCTCCGCGGCGAGGGTGATGCCAATAGCACCACTGCCAGTGGCAACATCGATAATCGGTAAATCGAGTGAAACAACGTTGTTCTTCACTGCAGTTAAAACGGTCTCAACGAGAATTTCTGTATCCGCTCGAGGGATGAGGACGCGCTCATCTACGTAAAATGAGCGCCCGTAAAACTCTTTTGAGTGAATAATATAGGCTATTGGCTCCCCAGCAAGCCGTCGTTCACGGAGTAAGTGAAGTTGCTTCCTATCCTCACTGGTAAGCTGATCATGGGCGTGAACGATCTGCTGACCGTGGGTAAGGCCCGTAACATGCTTGAGGATGAGGCGGGCATCAAGGGCGGGGCTTTCGCCTCCGATGAGGGTTTGACTCTCTTTGACCCACTCGCTGAGGGTCATTCTACGCCTCGGCAAGCGCCGCTTCACCACTGGCGATCTTAAGCGGTTCGATAACTTCGTCTAAACTGCCAGCCATAATTAAATCGAGCTTATAGAGGGTGAGGTTGATTCGGTGGTCGGTGAGGCGGTTCTGAGGGAAGTTGTAGGTGCGGATCCGCTCACTGCGGTCACCTGAACCTACTTGGCTCTTGCGGTTCTCCGCCCGCTCTTTCGCCTTCTTCTCCTCCTCCATCTCAAAGAGGCGGGAGCGAAGGACTCTCAGTGCCTTGGCTCGGTTTTTAATCTGGCTCTTCTCGTCTTGACAGATCACAACGATTCCCGTGGGGATGTGCGTCATTCGAACAGCGCTGTCGGTGGTATTAACACTCTGACCACCGGGGCCACTCGAGCGCATCACATCGACGCGAAGGTCTTCGGTTCGGATTTCAATGTCTGTCTCTTCTGCTTCAGCTAAGACAGCAACGGTGACTGCAGAGGTGTGAATCCGCCCCCCGCTCTCCGTTTCAGGAACACGTTGGACGCGGTGAACCCCACTTTCATACTGAAGGGAAGCGTAGACGTCTTTGCCACTGATCGAAATGATTAATTCTTTATACCCTCCAATCCCTGTTTCATTGGAGGAGAGGATATCCATCTTCCACGAGCGACTATCGGCGTAGTGGGAGTACATGCGGTATAAATCTGCAGCAAAGAGGGCGGCCTCTTCACCACCAGTTCCAGCTCGGATCTCCATGATGATGTCTTTGCCCGCTAATGGGTCGGGGGGAATGAGGAGCAGCTTTACTTTGTGGGTCGTCTGCTCAAAGGCGCTCTCTAGCTCATCAAGCTCCTCTTTCGTTAATGCGATCATCTCACTATCGGTTTCTTCACGAAGGAGTTCCTTTGCATCGGCGATTTGATCGGTAATCGTTTGAAGACGCACCAGCGCATCAACAACCGGTTGGAGGTGGCTGCGCTCTTGGGTGAGCTTTTTATACAAATTCATATCTTTCATCGTCGCGCTATCGGCGAGTTGATCATCGATATGGTGGAGTTGGCTTTGGTAGTCGCTAAGTTTCTCAAGCATGGCTCAAGTATACAAAAGGGGGGTTGCTTTGCATAGCTAGTGATTTTGCTCGTAGCGCACAACGAGGTGAATCTGCGCAACGTGATCGGTGGGGTTTTT
>JBBADN010000166.1:0-3631 GCA_041656455.1 Sphaerochaeta sp.
TAGAAAACACCTACGACCTTCGCGATGCAGTCATAGCTCATAAGAGCGATATTGGCATCATCTACGACGGTGATGCTGACCGAGTGATGTTCCTTGATGAAAATGGGCGCTTCCTTCAACCCGATTACATCACCAGTCTTTTGGGCTTGTACTACTTAGAGAAAGAGAAAGGCCGAGTTTTAGTCGATATCCGAACAAGCCGTTCAACAGTCGAGTATCTCCGCAACCTCGGTGCAGAAGTTCACGTGTGGAAAGTAGGCCACGCCTTTGCAAAGAATAAACTTCGCGAGCTTGGAGCGATCTTCGGCGGTGAGCTCGCCGGACACTACTACTTCCGCGAGTTCTTTAACTGCGATAGTGGAATCCTCGCTTCGCTCTTAGTCCTCCATGCAGTGAAGACATTAAAAGCTCAAGGAATAACGATTGGCTCCTTTATCGATTCAATTGTTACTTGGGCAAACAGTGGCGAAGTAAACTTCACCCTCAATGAAAAGGATGAAGCGATGGCAGCACTCTATGAGCGCTACGTCACAAACGATGAGCCGTCAGTAGTTCTCGACTTTGATGGCTACCGCGTTGAATTTACCGACTGGTGGTTCAACGTTCGCAAGTCCAACACTGAGCCGTATCTGCGCCTCGTCGTTGAAGCGAAGAGCCAAGAGCTACTCGATGAGAAACTTGCTGAACTCGGTGGGATCATCACCCGCTTTTCATAAGGAGATGAGGAAATGAACGTATTACTAGTCGGTGGTGCTGGGTATATTGGTACCCACGTCGCCCTCCAATTCCTTGAACGCGGAGACCAAGTTGGAATTTTCGATAATCTCTCCAGTGGCCTGAAGAGCAATATTGATGAGCGCGCTACATTCTTTGAGGGAGATATTCGCTCCTACGAGGAGATTAGTGATGTGCTAAACCAAGGGTGGGATGCCGTTATTCATCTCGCTGCTTTTAAAGCAGCGGGGGAATCGATGGTTGCCCCTGAGAAATACTCACAGAACAACATCGCTGGTTCGTTAAACCTTATCACTGCGTGTGCGAAGGCGAAGATTAAGAACTTCATCCTCTCCTCTTCAGCGGCAGTGTACGGAGAGCCCGAATACCTTCCAGTTGATGAGAACCACCCCACCCACCCAACGAACTACTACGGCTACACGAAGCTCGCCATTGAGGAGAACCTTGAATGGTACTCCCAGCTCCGGGGGCTCTCTTACGTTTCGCTTCGGTACTTTAACGCAGCTGGCTACGATAGTGATGGTCGAGTCCTCGGCCTTGAAGCAAATCCAGCAAACCTCATTCCCGTAGTGATGGAAGTGGCGATTGGAACACGACCGAACCTCCTCGTCTTTGGGAATGACTGGGACACCCCTGATAAAACGGGGGTCCGTGACTACGTCCACGTAACGGACTTAGCGAACGCCCACGTTCTTGCAGCTGACTACTTAATGGAAGGTAAGGAGAACCTTATCGTCAATCTTGGCTCGGAAAATGGCTTGAGTGTTCAACAGATCGTAGATACTGCCCGCGAGATTACCGGACGCCCGATTCCCGTTGAATACGTCGAACGCCGTAAGGGTGATCCAGCAAAGCTCATCGCCTCAAGTAAAGCAGCAAAGAAGACGTTAGGATGGAAAGCCGAACACTCCAGTGCTGAGAACATTATCGCCTCTACGTGGCGGGTGTACCTTGCTAATCAGAAGCGGCTTGAGAGCTAATGGCATAAAAAAGAGACAACCACTAAGGATTGTCTCTAGCTCGCCCAGAGGGACTTGAACCCCCGACAGGGTGGTTAACAGCCACCTGCTCTACCGACTGAGCTATAGGCGAAAGTCTGTCGAACGATTGGAACATTACCCTATTGGCCCTATTGTGTCAAGTCGGGTTTCTAAAGAAATACTTCCTGATTGAGGGTACCAAAACGGTACCCTTAATCTCTCTTAATACGCCAATGTAGCACCATCAACACTGCTGAGGTACGCACTCACTAAATCACGGAGAAGTTCGCCATCACCGGCGGGTGTTCCCACCCTAGGGTAGCCCTGGCCACCGTTAGCAAGGAAGTCCGTAGTCGTTACTCGGTACAGGGCAGCACGGTCGAGTTCTTGGCCGTTGATCAGGAGGCGGATGATTCGCTTCCCTACTTCAGCGAATCGATTGTACACCACCGCCAGGTCACTTTGAGCGAAGCCAGCAAACGCCTTTGGCAGGGATTGATACCCATGCTCCATCCATCGATACACATCACTACCACTCATTTCAAGAACAACGAGGCGATGCTCTGAGGGGAAGGAGGCAAGGACATCCCGTTGGGTGATCGCCCCAGCTGGGAGGGAGCCGTATACCTCACCACCGTGGATGATTGTGAAGTCAGAACCACTGTAGGAAGTGAGGGCGCGGGTAAGGATCCGAGTAAGATTCGTTGGACGGGTAGTAACACTCTCTCCATCTAATGCAAAGAGAAGGGTGATAAGTGGCTCATCCAACGAGGGAGAGCTCACTGGAGCTTCTTCGGGTATTGTTGCGATTGGAACATCCTCAGCAAGTACTGGCACAGAGAAATAATCAACATCAGGGCTTGTACTATCTTCGGCGGAATAATCTACATCAGAGTTTGTACGATCTTCATCGGTAAAATCAAAGTCGCTTATATCTTCAAGTGCTAATTCAATAGTGGGTTCTTCTTCCACCCTATCTTCTATTACAGGTATGGAAAAAAGAGCGATATCTTCTTCGATGATTAACGGAGCTGACTCTGCTACAACGGGTACTTCAGCGAGAGGCATTTGAGTTGCACAGGAACTTAAGAGAAAGAGAGCAATGAGGAGGCCAAAGAGATGTTTCATTCATTTCTCCTCTTCGATGAAACAGGGCGGCTAAAAAGCCGCCCCGGAATAGTCTTTAATCATTCCTTAACGTACAGGGTACATCTTGGAAAGATAGTTGATAAGCACCTCGCTTAAGAGGTCTCCTTCGCTGATTACTCGACCAAACATCGAATACCCATCACCACCAGCGGCCATGAAGTCGTTGGTTGCAACACGGTATGTCGCGTTCTTATCAATCGGCTTGCCGTTAAGGACAACACGAATGATGCGCTTTCCTGGTTCGGCGTATTTGTTATATACGACGTTCAGGTCAGTTTGGGCGAAGCCACCGTTCTCAACGGGTATCAAGCGATAACCGTGTTCGAGGGCAGCGTAGACATCAGCACCGGTGATCTCAGCCACAGTAATGATGTTCGTGAACGGTAGGACGTTGATCACATCACCGACGGTAACATTGCCCGCCTCTAAGGAGGCACGAATTCCACCACCGTTGGTGATAGCAAAGTCGGCCCCACTTTCGGCAGTCATTGCGCGGGTAATAATTCGAGCAAGGTTCGTCGACTTTGTTCGAACATCTGCCCGCTCACCGTCGAGGGCGCTTGGCAACGTTGCAATAACTTTATTGTACACTGCGTCAAGCTGCTCTTCCATGTACGCTACATATGCGTCAACGTCGGCGTTGTTTGGTACTGCTGTAATTCCAAAGTCCCGAGCAAGTGCGCTCGCTTCTGGGTTAAGGACATCTTCAGCAGGAATCAGCATCGGCGTCGTTGCCACTGCCTTTCCACCACGGACGGTAATCTCAA
>JBBADN010000167.1:0-3627 GCA_041656455.1 Sphaerochaeta sp.
CGCCCCATTGAAGAGTAGACGCCAACACCGCTGACGTTCTCCTCCTCCATCGTTCGAAGCGCTTTGGTGTTATTATCCTGCATCGCTAAGAAGACGGAGTTAAACGCCCGCTCCGCTTCGTTTTGTAAGCGCAGTTGCTCGCGTTCATAGAGGGCGGTTGTGAGGAAGATTAAAAGCCCAACAAGAATGAGGAAGACAAAGACAAGCGAGGCGACTACAGCGAATACTTCGCGCCCATCGCCTATCATCAACCGCTTTCTGCTCCGTCGCAACGCATGCTCCTATTCGTAGTTCAGGGCATCTATTGGGTCGAGTTTCGACGCTTTCATCGCAGGATACCACCCAAAGAAAACCCCAACAAACATTGAGAATCCTAGGGCAAGTATGAAGGAGGCGTACGATAAATGCAACGACCACTCCATTAAATTCGTGACTGCGAAGCTAAGTAGTGATCCTAACAAAACACCAAGGATTCCTCCAAGAATCGTCAAGGTGAGCGCTTCGATGAGGAATTGCCCCCGAATAACAGAAGGACTTGCCCCAAGGGCCTTTCGCACCCCAATCTCGCGGGTTCGCTCGGCAACGGAGACGAGCATGATGTTCATAATCCCAATTCCTCCAACAAGGAGGCTAATGGCGGCGATGAGGGCAAGGAACGAACTAAACGTTCCCGTGATTTGATCAGCCATCTCCGCTAAAGAGGCGGGACTGAAGATCGAGTACCCATCAGTACCGACAATGTCATCGAGGTACTCGGTGATGACGTCACTGACGGCAATCGTATCGTAGCCATCGGCAATCTTTACAACAAACGCACCGACGTTGGTGGTTCGAATGAAGCGCTGACCGTAAGTGTTGTACGGGATGTACACGGTATTGTTATACGAAAGACTGAACGTTGGATCCTTTTTATCTAAGACTCCAACGACGAGGTAGTTTTTCGCTTGGTTTCTAAAAAGGCTGATGTACTGCCCCACTGCCGCTTGGCCGGGGAAAAGAGTTTCGGCGATATCCGCCCCAAGGACGGCGACTTGGCGGCGATTGATGTTATCCATCGCCTCAAAGAATGCACCATCGGTGTACTCAAGGCTGAGGACATCTCCGTAATCAGAGAGAACCCCCACGATTGAGGCGTTCGTTGACTCTTGGCCAACGCGCACCCGAGCTGTTGAGGAGTTTTGGGGCAAGACAGAGTCGACGCCCTCCACATCACGCTTAAGCATCGTTGAGAACTCTTCATTAAATATTCCCGTATTGCGTTGCCCTGCTGAAGGGTAGATTGTGACCATGTCTAACCCACCGACAGCGATCGCATCGGTAATCGACTGGGAGGCACTTTCACCGATGGTGAGAATTGCAACAACAGAGGCGACTCCGATGACAATTCCAAGGAGGGAGAGGGCGGTACGCATTTTATTTCCGCGCATTGCGTTGAAGGCGAGTTTAATATTTTCAATAATCATCTCATGCCTCCAACTTTCCGTCGCGAATGTGAATCTGGCGTTTTGCTTTTAAACCTAATTCTCGGTCGTGGGTAACAAGAATGACCGTTCGCCCTTCACTGTTTAACTCATCAAAGAGTTCCATGATCTGATTCCCCGTCTTCGTATCAAGAGCCCCAGTTGGTTCATCAGCAAGAAGAATAGAGGGGTTGTTCACCAACGCTCGGGCGATGGCAACGCGCTGCTTTTGTCCCCCACTGAGCTCATTGGGGCGGTGGCTCATTCGGTCACCTAACCCAACTCGAGTCAGCGCCTCGATCGCTCGATTTCGACGCTCTCGCACTGAGACTCCAGCGTACAACAACGGAGTGATAACATTCTCTAAAGCGGTGAGCTTGCCTAGTAGATTAAACTGCTGGAAGACAAAACCGACTTTTTCATTGCGAATAAAGGCGAGCTCGGCTTCACTCATCCCGCTGGTGTCTTCCCCATCGATGAGGATTTTCCCACTAGTAGGGGTATCGAGACAGCCGATGAGGTTCATCATTGTGGACTTACCGCTGCCTGACGGACCCATGATCGAGGTAAACTCCCCTTTGTTGATGGAGACCGTTACGCCATCGAGGGCTTTGACGACAAACTCCCCCATCACGTAGTAGCGGCGAACATCACTAAGGGTAATGACGTGTTCACTCATTAGCGGAACCCCATCGACATTGGTCCCATTGATGCTAAGGGATTGCTTGTATCAGTTCGGCGGGTAACAACGGTATCACCGACTTTTAAGTCCCCACTTAGGAGCTGGCTAATGCCTTCACCGAGGTACTTCACCGTAACGTTCACCCGAGTCGTCGATCCATCAGCGTTACGCTTGAGAACTGAAGAGCTTCCTCTCGAAGTGGTAATAGCACTCTGAGGAAGAAGAATAAGGGCTGTCTCGCCTTCATTGGTGATCGTGCCTTTGAAGGTGTAGCCAGGAATAATCCGAGCCGGGGGATTTTCAATCGTCAATTCAACGTCCATCACCCCGATTCCTTGGTTAGTGTAGCGACCTAACATTGGGATGTAGCTCACATACCCTTCAATTGAGCCATCGGTGTAGGAGTCAAAGAGCAAGACTGCTTTTTGACCCAGTTCAACGTACTGCATATCGATTTCATCAATTTCAACGGTTGCTTTTAAGGTCGATCGGTCAACAATCGTCATCGCTGTTGAACCAGCGGCGAAGTAATCACCCTCAGAAACCTTTACTGAGGCAACGACTCCATCAAAGTTTGCGTACGCTTTAGTGTAGTCGAGTTTATTTCGGGCATTCGTCAGCTGTAATTCAGCGAGCTCGATGTCGCGATCACTCGCCCCAGTGAGCTTCGCGGCTTGGAGGGCGTCCTCCCGCTGGGCGACTTCGAAGCGCTCGTTGGTATCATCGAGGTCGATGAGGACATCGCCTTTCTTTACACTATCGCCTTCTTTCACGTAGACACCCGTCACCGTTCCGGTGGCCCGGAGGATTACCTGTTGGATATCATTGGGTTCAACGTAGGAAGAGAGATCAATCGTCTGGGTAAAGAATGATTCATACACTTCAGAATCGACTTCTCTGACGGTGCTTATTGCAGCTTTCTCTTCACTCCACGGGAAGCGGTTATTCTCTTTATAGAAGTTATAGAGGTATAAGCCACCAATGATGAGGGTAAGGATGATAATCCATGTGAAGAAACGGCGCATTTTTCGACGGCGTTGTTTCTTTTTGAATTGAGTTTTTACCTGGTTTTCCGTTGCGGTATCACTACTGTGCATCTCGTACATTCCGATTCTCCTTAGATCATCAAGCGCTTAATCTGATTCTCAAGCTGTAAGCCTTTCAGCAGTGTTGCTTTCAGGTCATATTCATCAAGTTCGACAGTGAAGGCAGCATCCTCCACTTGTTTCTTCGGGGCAAGACCCATTTCAAAGAGATCTTCCTGTTGCTGAAGAACATCTTTATTGTACTGAATCGTCTGCTGCAACAACGCATACTCCAACTGCCACGAGGCAACACTATTCTGAAGATCAATAGCACTCTGTAAGTACTCATCTACTGCAGTGTTATAGGCGATCTCAGCAAGGAGGACATCATTTTCAAGCTGTTGGATTTTTAAAGCGTCTTTCGTAGAGGTGGGATTATTGGACCAAGTGCCAGATACTG
>JBBADN010000168.1:0-3625 GCA_041656455.1 Sphaerochaeta sp.
GTGGCTCCTTCCTCTTTGCTACCTTCTTTATGATCACCGACCCGGTGTCAGCCGGCCAATCGACGAACCTAGGCCGATGGATCTATGGAGCAACGTTTGGAATCCTCACCGTGTTAATCCGCAGCTTCTCGACGTGGATTGAAGGGGTGACGTTTGCAATCCTCTTGGTAAATATGTTTGCCCCGATGCTTGATACGATTATCAAGGACGCGAAGGCAAAGAAAAAAGCCAAAAAAGCGGGAGGCGCCGCATGAGTGAGTTCTATAAAGAGCGAGTGTATCCGCTCATATTCATGTTCATTGTAACCCTCGTCTGTATCGTCTTAACAGCAGGTGCCCACATCCTAACGTTTGATCTTGCCGAGGCGAATGAGCTTTCATTCACCCGCCGGGCAATTTTAGACGCTGCGGGGCTACCGTATGAGAACACCACCATCGGTATTGAAGAGGAGTACCTTTCTTCGATTAGCGAAGAGAATGGGTACTTCACCGCCGTTGTTGATGGCAAGACGCGCTACATCGTCCCCCTCGCCGGACCCGGTCTTTGGGGAACGATTGAGATCATGGCAGGGCTCGAAGAGGACTTAACGACGTTCAGTGGAGTCGCTATCGTCAGTCAGACGGAGACTCCTGGCCTCGGTGGCCGCATTGAAGAGCCGTGGTTCACTGCCCAATTTGCTGGAAAGAAAGGTCCTTTCACCATCGTTGAAGAGGGCACCTCGGCAGCGGCAAATGAAGTTGATGGAATTACTGGGGCGAGTCGAACCAGTGAATTTTTTAAGAATTTGACCGATCGAGCTTCGGCGGAAGCGCGACGAATTATTGAAGGAGTATAAGGATGGCCAAGAGCAAGCTCCGAAAAACGTTTATGGAGCCGTTAGGGAAAAACAACCCTGTTTTTGTGCAGATTCTAGGAATCTGTTCGACCCTCGCAGTGACCAACAAGCTTGAAAATACGATGGTGATGGTCTTAGGGGTAACCTTTACCACCGCCTTAAGTGCGTGGACCGTCTCCCTCCTTCGAAAGATGATTCCATCCCGAATTCGGATGATGGTTGAAACGATGATCATCGCCGCCTACGTAATTTTAGTCGACATCATCCTTAAGGCGTACTACCCCGAGATGTGGAAGCAGCTCGGTCCGTACGTCGGCTTGATCATCACCAACTGTATCGTTATGGGCCGCGTTGAGGCGTTCGCCCTCACCAATAAACCCCTCCCCTCCCTCGTCGATGGCCTTGCCAGTGGTCTTGGCTACGCGTACGTGCTGCTGATTATTGCAGCAGTTCGTGAACTCTTTGGGTCAGGAAGCCTCTGGGGCTTTCAGATTCTCGGATCATGGTGGACAAACTGGGCGATCATGATCATGCCACCGGGAGGCTTCTTCATGTTGGCGATTTTCATCTGGGTCGTTCGGGAAACTGTTATGAAGGAGGTCGACCATGCCTAGTCAAGTCGGTGCGTTTGCCGTATTTTTTGCTTCAATCTTTACCAGCAACATCCTTCTGACAAACTATCTCGGGATGTGTTCCTTCCTCGCCGTCTCCAAAGAGATGAAGACCTCCGTCGGCCTTGGGGCAGCGGTAACGTTCGTCTTAGCATTAACGACTCCTTTAAACTGGTTGGTGTATCAATACCTCTTAATTCCATTTAATTTGGAGTACCTCCGCTTCATCGTCTTCATCATCGTCATCGCGGCGTTTGTCCAGCTGACTGAGATGACCTTAGAGCGCTACAGTGAACCGCTGTATCAAGCACTGGGAATTTTCCTTCCCTTGATCACTGTTAACTGTGCGATTCTTGGAGCGAGCCTCTTCATGGTTATTCGTGAGTACACCTTCATCACCAGCCTCCTTTTTGGAATTGGTAGTGGAATTGGGTGGTTCTTAGCGATCGTTGCAATGAGTGGGATTCGGACGAAACTCAGGACGGCGAAGATTCCCCCCGCCTTAGAAGGACCGGGAATCACCTTAATCATCGCGGGCTTTATGGCGATGGCGTTCATGGGCTTCAGCGGCATGATCGCGGTTTCCTAAGGAGGGCTCATGGTTATTTCATTAATAATAAGCGTCGCGATCATCAGCTTAATCAGCGTCTTCTTAGCGCTGTTGATGGTCATTGCCGATGCAACGATTGGAAACTACGGAATCGTGACGGTGAACGTCAACGATGGAACGAAAGAGTTCCAAGTAAAAGGCGGGATGCCATTGCTTTCCACTCTCACCGCCCAAGGGGTCTTCATCCCTTCGGCGTGTGGTGGGCGCGGCTCCTGTGGCTTGTGTAAAGTCCAAGTGATCAGCGGCGTTGGCGATTACCTGCCAACGGAGTTGCCGTTCATTCCCCCCGAGGAACGCGCGCAAAACATCCGCCTCTCCTGCCAAATCAAAGTAAAGCAGGATATGGCGATTCAAATTCCTGAAGAGCTCTTTAACGTAAAGGAGTACCAAACTACGGTTGAGCGGATCCGAGACCTCACCCACGACATCAAGGAAGTCACCCTCCGCCTACCCCCAGGTGAGACGATTACCCCTAAGGCGGGCCAGTACGTCCAATTCGTTGTTCCTGAGTACGCTGACTTAGATGAAAGCGTCTACCGCGCCTACTCCGTCGCCTCCCCCCCGGATGATAACACCCGAGTGGAGTTGGAGATCCGCCTTGTTCCTAATGGGATCTGTACGACGTACGTCCATACAATCCTTAAAGAAGGCGATGAAGTGACGATTAACGGCCCGTACGGAGACTTCTACGTCCGCGAAACAGAACGCCCGATGATTTGTATCGCCGGTGGTTCGGGGATGGCCCCGATCAAGGCGATTCTCATGGATATGAAGAATAAAGGATCGAAGCGCAAAGCGATTTACTTCTTTGGAGCCCGCACCAAACGCGACCTCTTCTTACTCGATGAGATGTACGCCCTTGAAAAAGAGCTAGAGAACTTCACCTTCGTTCCCGCCCTCAGTGAGCCCACTGAGGAGGATAAGTGGGAAGGAGAAGTCGGTCTTATCACCGACGTTGTCCGTCGCCTCAGTGGCGATGCCGCAAACAGTGAAGCGTACCTCTGTGGAAGCCCGGGAATGATTGATGCGTGTATTGCAGTGCTCGGCGAGCTTCATATGCCCGAAGAGCACATCTATTATGACAAGTTCTAAGGAGGAACGATCATGAAACAAACACCTGAATATGATCGAATCCAAGCGCAGATGCAAAAAGGGGTCATAACCCTTGATGGATTTCTTGGCGACGATCCGCGGAAACTTGTAGATATCATCGCCGCTGACACGATGACGGTTCACCATCTCAAAACGACGTGTAAACTCATTGCAGCGAAGATGGAGCACTTTCGTGACCTCGGCCTCGATGGCCTTGGGGAGTTCATGACTCTTGATGAACACTTCGAAGTGAAAGTCGATTCGATCCGCGGCCTCCTACCCTCGCCCTTTGGTGGAGCGGGAATGTACCACAAAGTGAATACAACCGTGGTCAACAAAACGCTCGCCCGTCAAGTGACGTACACGGACTTGCACATCCACCTCATTGGGGATCACTGCTTCTTTCAAGGTGAGGGTTCGCCGTACCGCCTTGAACCAAAGGAGCTTGTTGAAATCCTTGAAGTTGACCGAGTCCCT
>JBBADN010000169.1:0-3617 GCA_041656455.1 Sphaerochaeta sp.
GGACGTCACCGCTCATTATTCCTGTCGATTACCTCTCCTCCTTCTTCAGTGATAACCCCTACTCCAGCTCGGTTGCAGTTGCCTTTGAGCTGCCATTGATGCGCGAGCGCTTAAAGCTACGGGCAGCTGCCACGTATGGAATAGAAAACCAGAGCCTTGTTGCTCTTGGTTCATTAAGCTATGAACTCAGTGATGCCTTAAGCGTCTATGCCCGTGGGGCGTACTACGATGGCTTTGGAGATAAGGAAAGTCTCTTTAAGAGCTGGGATAAGAACAGCTCGGTAACTGTTGGTATGAAAGCTTGGTTCTAATACTTTTTCCATGATAGGATGACCGAAAGGGGGCGCCATGCTCATTCTTTCGGACATCCTACTCTTTCTAACTGTTGCCCTCGTCTTCTCGGTAACATGCCTCGTAATCCTTTTACGAGTTCGAATCGCCGATGCTCTCACCACAGACTTTTTAACGGTTCTTGTTCCCCTGAGCCTTCAGATGCTCTTTACCCTGCTTGCCACCTACCTAGAGCGCTCACTCCCTCCTGAGGCGTTAGCTCGCCAATCCTATACGATCTACGCCCTCGGGATGACAATCATCTCAATACTGCTTACCACTGCAATGCTCTTTATGTTGAGCCGTTTTTTTATTAATCAACTTCCCGCAGCCGATCATCAGAAGAAACTGGGGAACCGAATTCTTCGCTTCCTCATTCTCATCTTCTTCCTGATCTCAATTTGGGTCATTATTGGGAAGAGCCGCGGCAATTGGATTCGGGCTCTGCAAGATACGCTGCAGTTTCACTTTTTCAGTGGTTCAATGTTCTGCGTAATCCACGCTATTCTCGCCCTCTTCTTTGTCAGGCAAGCTACAACATGGGAGGAAGAATGGCTTTTAAAGGGCTTTGCCTTAACGTTCCTTCCCCTCGTCATTCTTTTTCCCTTAGATATTCTTTTCTTCTTGCATCTAAGTTTTAAGATGGTGTACTTAAGCTTTACGATATTAGCAGTGCACCTCTACTTCTTTATCAGCCGTCGATACTTTCTTACCTATGAACAGCCAGCCTTACCAGCAGTTAATCTCAGTGAGAAGTATGGAACTACTGAACGCGAAGAGGAAATCCTTCGTCTTCTTGTTGATGGCTCTTCCAACCAAGAGATTGCAAAGAAACTCTTTATCAGTGTGAATACCGTAAAGACCCACATTAAGAATATCTATGCGAAATTAGGGGTGAATAATCGTCTTCAACTCTTTAGTTTGATGAAAGATTACGCCGCTTCTTCTTAATAAGGGTTGCTGTCGCAAAGCTTAAGAAGACTAAGCCAGCAAGGACAACGACAACAGCCCCAACGGGTAAGTCCAGCGACCATCCTAGGACTAGACCTCCAGCTGAGAAGAGGAAGGAGTAGAGTGTCGCGCCAATCATCATTGAGGCGAGGTTACGCGCCTTGTACCCAGCAGTTCCCGCAGGCAAGGTGAGCATCGCGATCACCATCACAATTCCAACGAAGCTCTGAAGCAGGACAACCGCTACTGCAGTGACTGAGAGGATGATCAAGAAGACGAGCTGGGTGGGAATTCCCCGTACTGCAGCAAATTCTTCATCAAAGCTCGTCGCTTCAATTTGTGGGTAGTAGCGCCACACTAAGAGAAGGACCACAACATCAAGAATCGCTAAGAGGATTAAATCGCGAGACGAGATTAATAGAATGTTTCCAAAGAGGTAGCTTGAAGGGTCAGTATAGCCTGGTGTTTTTGCCATGAAGAGCACACCGATGCTCATCCCGATCGCCCAGATCGCTTGAATCACCGTATCCTCGCGTTGTTTGCTCTTCAGCGAGACCACCCCTATGAGGATCGCTGAAAGCAGAGCAAACACGATCGCTCCGACCATTGGGGAGAGATTGGGAACAATCTTGGTGGCAGATAAATACAGAGCTAAGCCAATACCACCAAGAACGGCGTGGCT
The DNA here is from genome assembly GCA_041656455.1 of Sphaerochaeta sp. Lineage (GTDB taxonomy): Bacteria > Spirochaetota > Spirochaetia > Sphaerochaetales > Sphaerochaetaceae > Sphaerochaeta. Next base: position 1,964 of record JBBADN010000169.1, read on the forward strand.
AATCGCCCCCGCTAAGCCAGCAATTCGCTTTACGGTTACAACGCTTCCTAGAATCCCAAAGAGAACTGAACTGAGAATCCCGGCAAAGAGGGCGTTTCGGATAAAGGGAATATCAGGAGAAAAGAGAATCTCAAAAAATCCACTCATGAAGGCATCTCCCGGGGGTACGCACAGTAATCAGCGGGGATTTCAACGTCGTGGCGCACCCGTTTTTGAAAGTCACCTTCAACCATTTCAAGGGCGTGTTGAACGACGGTCCGTCCCCCACTTCCTTCAACAATTGGATCAATACAGAAGACTCGGTCCGTTAAATCTGAAACGAAGCGGGTGTCGTGGGTAACGATAAGGATTGTTGTATTTCCTTTAAGGCGCTCAAGAGTTTGATAGAGGCGTCTTTCACTCTCTTGGTCCATATTAGCTGTTGGTTCATCGAGGATGAGCATCGTTGGCCTTGCGACTAAGGCGCGGGCAACAAGCACCCGCCGGCGCTGACCGCCAGAGAGTTGGCTGTAGGGACGATTAACAAGATCTTCGAGCTCTACTTGCTTCAATGCTTCGATCGCCATCGCGCGAATCTCTTGCTTCTTAAGGCGACGCTTTGCATCAACGAGGCCCATCATCACCACTTCGATCACACTAATTGGGAACGATGGATCATAGGTTGCGTGCTGCGGAACGTAGCCAATGGTCGGCCTCATTGCTTTCACACTGCCGCCCATCAGCTGAATTGTTCCCCTCTGGGCTTCCTCAAGACCGAGGATTAATTTAAGCAAGGTAGTCTTTCCACTTCCATTCGGACCAACTAAGGCGATGAACTCACCTTGGTGGAAGTGGAAGGTCACCCCATCAAGGATCTGCAACGAAGGATAGGCAAATGAGACATCCTTAAATTGCAGCGCTACTGGGACTTCAGTCATTCCGTCCTCCTGAGTGTAAAAGTGCCGCTCCAATCTCTTTAATGTTCTCAAACCAATCGTACGCTAAGGGGTCTAAGGGGACAACACTGCTACCAACAGCAGTAGCCACGGCCTGGGCGCTGGATGCGGGAAATTGTTTTTGAACAAAGATTGCCTTTGGTTTCTCTTTCTTCGCAAGTTCAATTAACGCTGTAAGATCTCTGGCAGTGGGCTCTTTTCCACCGGTCTCAACCGCAACTTGGATTAGGCCAACATCATCAAGTAAGTACCCAAATGAAGGGTGATAGACAAAGACCGATTGCCCAGCGAGGCTCCTTAATTGATCTCGTAATGAGTCAAATAACGAATCAATCTGATGAATGAGTAACGTATAGCGTTCTTCGAAGATGCTTTGATGGGTAGGATCGATTTCACTCAGTGCAGCGAGGGTATGCCCTAGGAGAACCTTTACTTGTTCTTGGCCTAACCACGTATGGCGATCGAGGTTTAAGGGATCATCATGACCATGATCATCCTCTTCAAGCTGGCGGAAGGTCATTCCGACAGTTCCATCAACAATCCTAAGGTTAGGATACATATTCTGAATCTTTGGCTTAAGGGCTAATTCAAACTCAGTACCACTGAGGACCCAGACCTTCGCCTTAGCGAGCTGGGCCATTTGGGAAGGGGATGGCTCATACGAGTGAGGGTTCTGCCCTTCTCCAACAAGAGTAAGGACTTGAATGGATTCTCCCCCA
>JBBADN010000170.1:0-3587 GCA_041656455.1 Sphaerochaeta sp.
CTTTATGAACCCCCACCTGAGTCTCAAGGTTCGTGATCCACTAGTGGGAATCTACTTCACTGCTGATGGCAGTGGCCGTTTTGCCCTCGATGGAAAGAAGAACGTTCCTCTCTTTATCGCCGATCACTTCCGAACGAACAAGAGTGCGGTGATAAGACAAGGCCACGATTTTGAAAAGGAAGGGGATGGGGAGAATTACCTTGCGGTTGTGAACCTCGGTATTGGGTATCAACCCCACGCCTACCGTCCTACCTTTGCCGAGATGTTCCTCTTCGAAGAAAGCCGGGTAGGAATCTACACCGACTTGCTCTTTGATGGGGCACTCTCGTTCAGCGCTGGCCTTGAAGTGGAGACGACGCTCAGTCTCTTAGGAATTACCGACCTTGGCCTTCGCCTCTATGGAGGGTGGGATCAGCCAAGCAACGGCCTTATTTGGGGAATCTACCTCACTGTATCTCATTAGCTTCAATAAACGCTAAATCTTCTTCAGTGAGATCAAGGTTTGGTTCTCGCTCACTTGACTCAGCTTTTTTTGCTGCCTTGGTCTTTGGCTTAGCAGCGGGCCTTTTGGCAAAGCCAGTGAGGATGAGCTCCTCTTCTGCTTCAAAGCTCTCTTCGATTGTTTTTCTTGGGGAGCCCTTAGCGACCGCTTTGGGATCTTTATCGATCTCGATGGCCGTTTTACGGCGAGTTTGAGGATTTGATAGCGCTTCAACGAGCTCTTCAACGTACGCTGCTTTAATGCCCGAGGTGTTAATAAACGGTTTCGCTAATCCTTCTTTTAATAAGTCGATCGCCTCTCCAACTAGGCCCCAGTGGATCTTTACCTGAGCGAGGTGAAGGTACGGCTCGGCGAAGCGAGGCCCTTTGCTAACTAACTCTGTAAGGAGTTCTTCCGCTTCAACCCAGTTGTTTTGAACGATCGCCAACCAAGCTCGGTTATCTTGAAGGCCTGGACTTTCAACCTTCTTCTCTTCTGCTTCATCGAGGAGAGCTTTTGCCTCTTTCCACTCACCCTCCATCAAGGCGAAAGTCGTGTGGTTTATGAGGAGATTGCGATCCCTGAAGCCAGCTTCATGGACAGCTCGTACCGTAGTAAGCGCTTTTTTTGTATCTCCCTCGATCCAATAAACCATCGAAAGGAGGATTTCAACAACGGCGTCGAGTTCTTTCGTCCGCCCTTTGGTGAGGGTTTTGTACGTTTCAAGAAGCGCCGCACCTTCGCTGACGTCCCCTTGTTGGATCATCATGCTGGCGATACTGATTCGAATGTTTGGAGCAACTGAGGCGCTGAGCGCTTTGCGGTAGAGCACCCACGCTTCATCTAACGCACCACTTTGGAGTTTCTTGTTTCCCTTCCCGTAGTAGAGAATCCCTCGGCGGTAAAAGAGAAGACCCGCCACCGATCCAAAGAGGATAATAAGCTTTGAAATTCGTCCAATCGGAAGGAGGATAATAATCAGGGTAAAGGCTAACGATCCGTATAGGCCGAGGTTTTTAATCTTCATAATGACATCTCCAGACTTCTTTACTCTACCGTAACGAGGTAGGTGCTTCAAGCACTCCTCTTGCCACTGAGTAGGGCGATGTTTTACGATAGGGGTGATGGAGAAGCGCGATATTTTGGTCCACGCGTGTTGTGGGCCGTGTAGTACAGCGAGCATCGAACGGATGCAAAAAGAAGGATGGAATCCCATCCTCTACTTCTCCAACTCCAACATCTATCCCTTTGAAGAAGCTGAAAAACGCTATCATGAACTACTGAAGGTTGCTGAAATCTACAACCTTGAGGTGATTCGCGAGCTCTACGACCACGAGAGCTGGCTTAAGGCAATCCAAGGCCACGAGAAAGCGGCCGAAGGGGGAAGTCGGTGCACTCGCTGCTTCGCCTACAACCTAGCAGAAGCAAACGCCAAAGCGATCGAGCTTGGTTTTGACCACTTCACGACGACGTTAACGGTGAGCCGCTTTAAAAACTCCGCGACGATCTTTGCGGTAGGGGAGGAGTTTGAGCGCTTTGAAGCGATTAACTTCAAGAAGCAAGGGGGCTTTGACCGCTCCACAGCATTGAGCAAAGAGTACAACCTCTACCGCCAACACTACTGCGGCTGCGAGTTTAGTATTCGCCCAACCTAAGGAGAGCGACCGTGCGCCGAGTACTGAAGTTTCTTACCAGTCGACTCTTTATCTCCTTCTTGCTCATCTCCCTTCAAATTGCGTTCTTGGTCGTTATTGGGATGTACGCCCAATCATACGCCCTTTGGATTCAAATCCTTTCAGCACTCAGTGTGGTGATGAGCCTCTTTGTTATCACCCGTGACCTAAACCCAGCGTATAAGATTGGCTGGATGTTTCTCTTCATCATCATCCCGATCTACGGGGGCTTGTTTTACATCCTCTTTGGAACTCGGAAGCTCAATAGGCGCTTACGGGCCCGCCTTAATCTTCTTCAAAGCTCGTATCTCGAAGGGATGGAGGATGGCCTCTACAGTGAACTGCTACCGATGCGCGCCCTTACCTCTTTTTCTCCTTCGCTTGGGCGCCAGGCGCAGTACATCTCCTCGATCAGTGGGGACCAAGTTCACGTCAACACCCAAGTCGATTACTTCTCCAGTGGGGAAGAGTGGTTTGAGGATGTGATCAAAGAACTAAAGAAGGCGAAGTCCTTCATCTTCTTAGAGTTCTTCATCATCGCCGAAGGGCAGATGTGGGATACCCTCTTAGCGGTCCTCTTGGAGCGCAAGATGCGGGGAGTGCGGATTTGTTTGATGTACGATGACGTTGGGTCAATCTTCACCACCCCAAGCCACTACGACCGCCACTTGCGCTCCTTAGGCCTTGAAGTCGTTGCGTTTAATCCCCTTCGTGCCCACCTTAACAGCCGTCTTAACAGCCGCGACCACCGCAAAGTCATCGTCGTCGATGGAAACATCGGCTACACCGGGGGAATGAACATCGCCGATGAGTACATCAATCGAACGATTAAATACGGCCACTGGAAGGACACTGCAGTAAAGATTAAAGGCTCGGCGGTGTGGTCATTAACCCAGATGTTCCTCCAGCTCTGGTCGTTCTCAACCGGTGTTACTGAGCAGTTTGTCCACTACCGCCCAACGATTAACGCGAAAACCGATGGCTTTGTCCAACCCTTTGGGGATATCCCCCTCGATAATGAAAACGTTGCAGAGAACGCCTACATCCAAGTGATTAACATGGCAAAGCGCTACGTCTACATCACCACCCCGTACCTCGTCTTAGATAATGAGATGCTCACAGCGCTGCGAATCGCCGCCCAAAGCGGGGTGGATGTTCGAATTGTCACCCCCCATAAAGCGGATAAGTGGTATGTCTTTGCCGTTACTCGCTCCAACTACCACCAGCTCTTAGCTGCTGGGGTGAAGATCTACGAGTATACCCCCGGCTTCATTCACGCCAAGATGTTCGTCAGTGATGATCATGTGGCGATTATCGGAACGATTAACATGGATTATCGCTCCTTCTACCTCCACTTTGAAAACGCCATCGCCCTTTACGGATCATCGGCTATTCGCCGCGTCTACGAGGACATTGAGAAAACGATAAGCCTC
>JBBADN010000171.1:0-3577 GCA_041656455.1 Sphaerochaeta sp.
TCCTCGACTTTGGGAACATCTCCTACAGCATGAACCCATCAGCAAGGAACGCCTCTGACCGGGGCTTAGTCAACGTTGGCCTACGAATCCCCTCATTTAAAATCTTCCCTTCAACGTTCATCACCTTTGATGTTCGGGCCTTAGACCTCTTTGACCACAACGGTCGAGCGGTCAGCGTCAGTACGGCGTTAACGTTTAAGCCGTAGAGGCGAGAAGTACTTCATATCCTCAAAGAACGTTAACGCTGGTGGAAGAAGCGTGAAGGTAATCGGATCATCAGCGTACGTGGTATCAAAGGACGCTTTGATCTCGTAAAGAACACGCTCTTGCTCCTTCGTTGGAGGAATAAGGCCATATCCAAGGGAGATGTGAAAGACGTAGTGATCGTGATCTGGGAAGCGAAGACAAAAGAGGGATGAAAGGGTATTTCGGTAGGAGCGGATTCTTTGCTCATCTTCACTTTCGAGGATAATTTTTATCGCTGATCCTAGGTCGAGTTCTTTAAAGCGCATCACCACCTCGCCGAGGGGTTCACTATTTCGAAAGAGCTACTCAAAGAGTTCATCAACCTCCCCTAGTGGGACATCAAGGGGAAGGAGGGTGGTCCAGTGATCAGGAGAGCGGCTTTGGTCACTTACTCCTTCAAAGACCGTCATGTGGAAGCTTGAAGAAGGTAGGGCAACGAGGGTGGAAGCGGCGTTGCTGTGAATGAGCGCCTCTCGCCACTTCACTGCGTGGTGAAAGGCTTCGCCCTTGGGATCGAGCATGCTAATTACTGTGTTACCTGGGTAGGAGAGAAAGCGCCCATCGGGGGCAAGCTTTCTTCCTACCGCTGATCCAAAGTGGCTGATCATTCCCTATTCAATCTCAACGACTTTAATCATGTTGGTCTTTCCACTGGAGCCTACGGGGACCCCAGCGGTGATCACAACCGCTTCGCCTTTGCTCACTAAGCCTTCCTTCTTGAGGTATTCAGGGGCGAAGAGGAGTAGTTCATCAACACTTTCGAGCTCATCAATGAGGATTGGGGTTACTCCCCAGCTGAGACAGAGGTATTGGACGACTGCTTTATTCGGGCTAAAAGCAAGGATGGGAACGGAGGGACGGAACTTCGCGATCAGGCGGGCCGTTGAACCGGAGTGGGTAAAGCACGTGATAAACGATGCTTTAACACTGATCGCTAGATCGCGGGTTGCTAGGCCCACCGCTTCGGTGATCGTCTGCTCGCGAAGCATATCCATACCAGAGACTTGGTTCATTACCCTTCGCTTAAAGATTGCACTCTGTTCCATCAAGGTGGTGATGTTCGCCATCGTCTTGACTGCCAAAAGCGGATACTCCCCAGCAGCGGTTTCGCCACTGAGCATCACCGCACTCGTTCCGTCTAAGACGGCGTTGGCAACGTCATTGGTTTCAGCTCGGGTTGCTCGGGGGTGGTAGATCATCGATTCAAGCATCTGCGTTGCGGTGATAACAGGAAGGTTGTGTTCAATCCCAAGGCGAATGATCGACTTTTGGATTAAGGGAACTTCTTCAGCGGGGACTTCGACACCTAAGTCGCCACGAGCGATCATGATGGCGCTGCTTTCGTGAATGATGTGGTGGATGTTATCTACTGCTTCGGGTTTTTCAATCTTGCTGATAATAGGGATCGCTGAACCGAAGGTTTCAATCATGTACTCTTTTAATAGAGCGACGTCATGACCGCTGCGAACAAAGGAGAGGGCGACGTAATCAATCTTGTTCTTAAAACCAAAGTGTAAATCTGCTTTATCCTTTTCAGTGAAGGACGAGAGGTGGGTAAGAGGAACTCCAGGAAGGTTCACCCCCTTACGGGCGAGAATCGTTCCCTCTTCGAGCATTCGGCAGTGAATCTCCGTTTTCTCAATCTTTTCAACAACAAGGGAGACAAGCCCATCGTTGATCAAGACGCGGTTACCAACTGCGATCTCTTCATGGAGGTAGGGATAATCGATCGAGACACGGTTCCGAGTTCCCATGATTGGCTCGGTTGTTAAGACTAATTCTTCCCCAGAAGCGAGGGTGTATGATGCCTCGGCCAATTGGCCTAAGCGAATTTTCGGACCCTGCAAGTCCATGAAAATCGCGATTTCGATTCCCAATTCGCTCGCGGCTTTTCGTGCTAAATCATACCGCCTCTGCTGCTCTTCATGATCGCCATGGCTGAAGTTTAATCGGATCACCCGACACCCGGCTTTGAGGATTTCTTTAATGATTCCGTACTCATCGCTACTTGGGCCTAAGGTGGCCACAATCTTTGTATAGTTCATACCCTCATCATCTTTGAAACTTGGCGTTTTGTAAAGGAAAAGGAAAGAATGCCATTTCATAGTAGGGAGCGAAAAACTATTGTTATTTGAAGCGCTCGGTTACTTAGAATCCTAGCAGGATCTGATAAAGAATAGTATACTCATGTTAAGTAAATTAACGGAGGTACAATAATGGCAAAAAGTAAAAATCAACATGTTGTGCCCCACCCTCAAGGGTGGGCCGTGAAGGGTGCTGGTAATAAGAAAGCTACGATAGTTACCAAGACTCAAAAAGAAGCTGAAAGCATAGCTATAGAGATTGCTAAAAATCAAAAGTCTGATACAAAAATCCATGGACGTAATGGAAAAATTCGGGCTGGAAACAGTTATGGCAATGATCCTTGCCCACCAAAAGACGAAAAATAGAACCTCTGATTACCTTCATGCTTCAGGTGGAGTAGAGCCCATTCCATAGCTCCTGCCAAAGCTAATAAAATTGAAAAACTCTCAATCTCTCCTTACATTTCCACAAGGTGATGGGCAAATCACCCCAACGGGTGATACGAATACTGCGCGGGGGCGATTGTTTGATTGTCCGTAAAAGATGATTCTACTGACATGGAAAAACGACGCACCTTAGATTGGATCATTATTTCACTTTCAATTCTTCTGACGGCCTTAGGCCTTGTTGGCATAGGCTGGCTTCATATTGACAGTTCAACCGACGCCTTCATCCCAACCAACGCTAATGTTGTGCAAGTTAATGAACGGATCCAAGAGCGCTTTGGTTCGCTCGATCCGGTGGTTGTGAGTATCTACGCCGAGGATGAGATTCTTCAACCCAAGTATATGGAGATTCTTAAAGCAATCTCCACTGAGATTGAACAGCTTGATGGGGTTTCCAGCGCTAACTCCATTGCCAACGTTCAGCACTTGGAACCATCCTTTGATGGGGTTGAAGCAGTCGCCCTCTACGATGGTGATATTGAAGCACTGAAAGATCGGATCGCCCAATGGCCCTCCTTCTATGAAGGGACGTTTTTGGCTCCCGATCACACCGTCGCCTCAGTCCTCATCCAAACAACCGTTGGAGCCGACTCAAGGCAACTACTCCATGATTTGAGGGCCGTCGTTGAACCATACCAAGGGGTTGTCCAAACCTCGATTTTAGGCCTCCCTGCAGTCACTGAGGCGATTAGTGAGAGTTTACTCAGTGACTTAGGGATTTTAATCCCAATCGTGGCAACCCTTATTATTCTCATCCTCTACTACTTTCTCCGATCCTTCAAAGCAACACTCCTCTCCCT
>JBBADN010000172.1:0-3573 GCA_041656455.1 Sphaerochaeta sp.
CCCGAGCTCTTCGAGATATTCGGCAGCCTCCTTGGTATTCAGCGCTTTTCTTTTGATTTCGATCGACATAAAAAATCCCCTTTCGTAGACGCACCATTCGCCGCTTTAGCCAGCCGGTCAAGCATGGCGGTTTCGTCAGCGTCCTCCGCCTTCGGAGCGAACATTACGTAGGCGTCGGCGCATGTTTGGCGTAGTGCTTCGATTTCGGCCAGCAACTCTCTTTCTCTCGTGGTTGGGGTGTAGTCCATGCGTCACCTTTAAAGCTCGATATCCAAGAGCGGGTTTACAAACGGGTCCTGACTCTGAAACTTTTTCAGTTCGACTCCGAGACAGACACCAAAGCGGGGAACACCGTTGGTGGCAGTAAGGTGTTGATACTGGACCCGACAGGTACCACCAGGATACGAATGTCTTTGAGTCCAGAGACTTTTTCTCTCGTCATGAGTGAGAGTACCCGCGCCGACCGAGAAGTTACTATTATCAGAGCCTCTGCACAAAATAGATCCGAGCATTCCTTTGGGCTCTCCTTTGATGGAGATGGCCTCGATGAATTCGATAATTTCATACTCGTCCTCCTTCTTGGGCTTGAACTTCATGATCCCTACTGAGCGGCCGCGTTTGTAGTAGTTCAATGGATGACGGAGGATTATACCTTCGTAGCCCTCGTTTTTGAAACGCATCATGGTTGGATAGACTTCTTCGAAGGTGTTGATTATCGAGATTGGAACTAGTTTAATGTTGTGCTTGAACTGCACGGATATGTCCAAGAGGACTGAGGAGCGATTGATTTGCACGTCCTTGCTCACGAGATCAAAGACGTGATACTCCATCGTTTCGAAGTCGGGATGGAGATTAACGGTCCGACTGACGATGGAAGAAATCTCTTCAAATGACATGCCGTGGAAGTAGAGCTCCCCATCAAGCTCGATTTGGCCGCCCATCTGTCGAGCCACTGCTCCAAGAGGCTTGAGTTGGTCGTTAATATGCGGGACGGAGATAATCTCGTTGCAAGTAGATGAGAAGAGGAGTATTTTGGTTGGAGTGATGAGGGCTCGGCATCGTTCACCGTCGAGCTTGCGTTGAGCCAAACATGGGGCGTTCCACTTGTTGAAGCGCTTTTCCTCCATAGGAACGCACAACATAATGCCTGAGCGTTTGGCCATCCTTCTAATCCTTATGGTTAAATATTGTGGGAGTAAGGGTTTAAAAAACTCCCAAGGGAACTGGACTCCCTCGGGAGCTTTAACCTGAAGAGCTACTTCTTCGCGAGGTTCTTGATCTTGGCCAGGAATTCCGCCTTCTCCTCGGGAGTGGCGTTGGCCAAGAACTGCAGAACGGCCGCCTGCGGGTCGACGCGTTTTTCGAGGCTGGTTCCGGGCATCCAGGCCTTTGCGACCTGCTGCACGTCCCCTCCGTCGACCATCACGCGGCGCATGGCCGCCTGGCATTGGATCTTGGCCTGGGCGAGATAGAGATCGAAGACAACCTTCTCGCCGAAGCGCTCGATGGCCTCAGAGAGAGTGTCGCCGAAGTCATACATGATGCTGCCCTGCAAGGGCTCGGATTGTCCTTCGACCTTCGTTTGAGCTTTCACTTCGATTTGGGCCATGATGTTCTCCTTTTCAATGGTGCTTTTGGTTGCGTGAAATGGGGCGATTGGCAAGTCCAGTTTGCCTGATTCCCCGATTGTGATTTAAATATAACACACTATGAAATGAATGTCAAGCTGTTTTTTTGCTAGTGGTTGTATGTTTACATTTAGATCCCGAGCTGGTCACGGAAACGTGGGTCGTCAGCCAGTGCGTGAATAAACTCTACTACATCTGAAGCGGTAGAATTTGAGATTTCAGCGGTGCTGGTAAGCTGCGCCATGTTAATGTTCACGATTGCGGAGATGCAAAGTTCGACTGATATTCCGGATTTCCACATCGACACCAAGCGTTTTAGTTCCTTCTTTTTCATCTTCTTCTCCTTTTCGTTTTATAATCCGTGGTTTGACTAATCCCTTGATACGGACCTCCATACCTTTGTGGGCATAAGTGCCAGGCGGCAACTCGATTGTAATAGTTGTACATCTGCTGCACATATCCACGCTGCGTACAGTTCCATGTATCTCAGATGCCCACGAAGGCGTCGAGACGGCAAGTACGAGAACAAGTTGTAAGGCTTTAGTTATCCTCACCGTCCACGAATTTCCCACTTGACTTGAATACGGTCCCAGGCCCCTGATCCCAATCCATTCTGCCCTCGTGACCAGGACAGTAGTCGTATGGAATGTACATTTTGTAGTGGTCACTGTAGTAGCCAGTCCCACAGTGCGCACCCTTCGTGCATCCGCAGTTAGCACAAATCTCTTTCAAATCGTGAAACATATGCTACCTCCTTTAATCTTCAAAATACAAGTTAACATTGTGGTAAAGTGGCCCGACGGAAACCTCGAATCTAAAGCAATCGACAAATGCCTTGGCTAAAATACTTACCATTGCTTCTGCATTTTCACGCTTGAGAATTCCCTTGATGGTAATCCGTCGAACACCACGACCAATATAAAAGCCTACGCCATCCAGTTGCGAGTAACGCTCCTCTATTCGCAGCAGTTCGCGAACTTCATCCAATACCTCAAAGAACACCTTAAGATCTTCCATCTACTACACGCTCCTTTCCCCATGAGGGTGTTGGCCCTCGTTTTCTATTCCTCCAACACTCGTAATCTATCACCTCCCCTCCCAAGTGCTGTCCAAACTCATCAGGCGAACCTTCATGAGCACTACGAAAAACCTCCATTGGCAGGTCGAATAATCCCTGCTTCTTTTTGCGATGATAATAGCATAACTTATCACGGGTTGCTGAGAATGTTGGAGTACTCACAGTATACCCTGAATTGCGTCTCCACATGATACCGGTTATTAAACGAAGTGAGCAGAATCGCTCATCTTCTAACGGAATCCAACCGGTATCGTCGTCGCACAATGAACACTTCATAGCGACCTCCGAAGCTTACTCGTCTTCCGTTAGTTGATCTCCTTCTGGAAGTGTTCCTCTAAGATCAGGGTCCTCAACCCGCTCCATTTCATTGAGGGCTCGTTTGAGGTCCACTTCCGAATAGCCACAAACTGCCTCTTGTCGAACTGGTGCCAACGGATCAAGGCCCTCAATAGAGAGCTGCTCGTTCGCCAGTTGTCGGGCCAAGGTCTTCACGTTCCGATTTTTCTGACGAATATCACCAAGGCCGAGTCGACGCAACACTTCCACCGCAGTTGCTGTCTGCTCAACAACGAGTGTCGGATCGCTTGCCAATATCAGTTCACGAAGTACCTCGACTGACAACTGGATCAATTCGTTGAGCGACCTCGGGTTCTCACCTGATTTGTGAAAGTAGAGACCCAACACTGCGAGGGTTCGTGCATCAAGCCTTGCAGTAGTGGCCAGAGAGGTAACTCGTTCCGTTCGAATCTCAAGAAGTTTATTCGTCATTTTGGGCCTCCTTAACTCTTTTTCTCCGCGGCTGCTTCTCGTTTAAACGCTTTTAACTCTGTCTCATCCAGCAACAACACCTCCTCGCAAACAAGTTGG
>JBBADN010000173.1:0-3541 GCA_041656455.1 Sphaerochaeta sp.
ATTCGCCATCTTTTCAAAATAAGCGTCATCGCCATTGGAGAGAATTGCCCCTGGGCTGATGGCATTCACCCGCAGCGTGGGACCCAGAGCAACAGCTAAAACGTTTGTTTGCTCAAGGAGGGCTCCCTTAGAGAGGTAGTACGCGACCCTACTTGCGGTAGGCGACGAGACTTTTGTATCAACGATATTAATAATTGAGCCAGTTGTGCTTCGGCCCTGGTGGTGGCGATAGAGCGCCTGAGAAAGAAAGAGCGGAGCGGTGGCGTGTATATCCATCATTGCTTGGTATGATTGATAAGTAAGCGTATCAATCGTTCCCACTTCAAACGCTGAGGCGTTATTAATTAGGTGGTCGATGTGCCCATAGAGAGTAGTGGCGTGATCGAAGAGGGTGCTGAGTTGATCAATATGTGTAAGATCACCTTGGATTGTTTTAACCGAAAGGCTCGCCTCAAGGATTCGAGCTTCCGCCTTGCTCGTGTTATAATGAACTATCACCTGATAACCTTCTGCAACAAGGGCTTTGGTGATTGCTTTGCCGAGCCGATGCGCTCCACCGGTGATTAAGACAACTTCACTCATTAGCATTAAAGTATATCGGTGTTGTTGTCGATTGACAATTACGGGAGTATATTCAGCGAGAGTGGTATGCCCACCAAAGGATCGACGATGAGCAATGAACAGAAAAAAGAAAAAGATTGGAAAGACACCATAAAGAAACACATGAATATTGAACCAGGGATTCACACTGGGGATAACGGACCGAGAAAGAAGTTCACTTTTTCCTTCTGGTACTTCTTTGTTATCCTCATGGCGTTCCTTGCGGTGAACTCCTTCATGGTCAGCCGCCAGACGAATATCGTCCAAGTTGATTACAACCAATTCAAACAACTCATAGAGAATCAAACAATCCGACGGGTGAATATTGAAACCGAGCGCTACGTTGGCTACTCCTTCAGCCGTGATCAAATCATGAGCGATTTCACGATTGAAGGGACAGCTTCAAATGGATCGGCCCAAGCGTTCTCCACCTACAAAGTAGAAGACCCCTCCTTTGTTCCTCTTCTTGATGAAATGGGCGTTGAATACTTTGCCACCCCACCGGCAAAGCCTTCGATCCTTAGCTCAATTCTCTCCTACATCCTCCCCTTCATCTTCATCATCATCCTCTGGCGCTTCATCTTCTCGAAGATGGGCGGCGGCGGCCAAGGCGTCCTCTCCTTCACCCAAAATAAAGCGAAGATCGTCGCTGAAGGGGACACTGGGGTGCGCTTTGATGACGTCGCTGGTGCGGATGAATCGAAATACGAACTTGAAGAAGTCGTCGACTTCTTAAAGAACCCCGATAAGTACACCGCCATCGGCGGTAAGATTCCCAAGGGAGTTCTCTTAGTTGGCCCACCAGGAACGGGAAAAACCCTCTTAGCCAAAGCGGTTGCTGGTGAAGCAAAAGTTCCATTCTTTAGGATGAGTGGAGCGGACTTCGTTGAAATGTTTGTCGGTGTTGGAGCGGCCCGGGTACGGGATCTCTTCCGCCAAGCGCGGGATAACTCCCCGTGTATTATCTTTATCGATGAAATTGATGCGATCGGACGCTCCCGCGTTGGTGCTGGCATCGGGGGAAACGATGAACGAGAGCAAACACTTAACCAGCTCCTCGTTGAAATGGACGGCTTTGACTCCCGTACTGGGGTTATTATCCTCGCAGCGACGAACCGCCCCGAGATTCTCGACCCTGCCCTCCTCCGCCCTGGTCGCTTTGACCGCCAAGTCCTCATCGATAAACCCGACTTAGATGGACGGCATGAAATTTTACAGATTCACACCCGCAAGATTATCCTCGGTGATGATGTTGATTTAAAGAAGATTGCCCAAGGGGCGGCGGGTCTCGCTGGAGCAGACTTAGCAAATATCGCCAACGAAGCGGCACTAATGGCTGTCCGTGGTGGGCGCACCGCAGTAAGCCAAGCGGACTTCGAAGAAGCGATTGAAAAGTCCGTTGCAGGCCTTGAGCGCAAGAGTCGAATCCTCAACCCCAAGGAGCGAGAACGCGTCGCCTACCACGAAACGGGTCACGCCTTAACCGCGTACATGACTGAAGGCGCCGAACCGGTGAGTAAGATCTCGATCATCCCTCGGGGCTTTGGCGCCCTTGGCTACACCCTTCAATACCCCACTGAAGACCGCTTCCTCTTAAGTGAAGGGGAGCTGCTCTCCAACATCGATACCCTCCTTGGGGGTCGAGCGGCTGAAGAGGTCATCTACGGGGAAATCTCCACTGGAGCAGGCAATGATATTAGCCGCGCAAGTGATTTAGCTCGGCGGATGATTACCGAGTTTGGGATGAGTGAGCGCTACCGCAACATCACCCTTCCGACGAGTCAAAGTGGGATCGCCGGCGTCGGCGGAGGGCGCGACTACTCCGAGAAAGCCCAGGAGTACATCGATAGTGAAACAGCTCGGATAATCAGCGACCGTTACACCATCGTAAAAGGTAATCTTCAAAAGAATAAGGATGCATTAGTAACAATAACTACTGAGCTCTTAGAGACGGAAGTCTTAAGCGGTGAGCGCTTTGAGGAGCTTGCAAAAAGTAAGGTCATTGTCTAATCTCAAGCTCATGGTATATACACCCATTTCTGATAGTGAACTGGCTCGACACCTCGCCTCCCTCCCCAAAGACGGACGCGAGGTTTTTGTAGCCCTCAATAAAACTGTTCGAATTACCGCGATCAGCGCATCAACGATGATCAACCAGATGGCGGCTAACCACAATCTTGGTCCTTTAGAGACGTACGTCTTAGGCCAAGCGTACCTCGCCACCGCCCTGTTAACCTCAATGGTCGAGGGCAATGATCGCATGCAACTCTCCGTTGAGTGTGGCGGCCCAATTGGGGGCATCTACACTGAAGGGTGGGCAAACGGCTCGGTCCGAGGATATTTGAAGCACAACCCAATCCCCATCACCAAAGAGTTAGAATCGTTGGACTTAGATGAACTCTATGGGCCGGGCTTCTTAACGATTTCGAAGATCTTAGAGGGAAAAAAGACCCCCTTTAGCGGTCAGACGATGCTTCAGTGGGGGGATTTAGCAAAAGACTTAGCGACCCACTTCGACCAAAGTGAACAAACGCCAACGCACTTTCTGCTTTCCATCGACTTTAACGACCAAGCCCAAGTTGTTGGAGCAGGGGCACTCTTCATCCAAGCGATGCCCGGTTGGCAGCAAGACGGCTTAGACCGCCTCGCTGACTGCGCTGAAGACCTCCCCTCCCTTGGTCACTACCTCGCCGAGGGCCTTTCGGTGAAATCATTCGTTGAAAAACACTTTACCAGTGTTGATATCCTTCACCTCGATACCAATGAGATTCAATTTTTCTGTCCCTGCACCCAAGAGCAGTACGGGCGGTACATCCAGCACTTAGAAAAAAGTGACCGCGATGATATTGAATTAAACGGTCCCTTCCCCTTTGAAGTGGTGTGCTCCAACTGCAACACCGCCTACTCGTGGAGTGAAGAGGAGCTTATTGCGCTCCTTTCT
>JBBADN010000174.1:0-3530 GCA_041656455.1 Sphaerochaeta sp.
GTGAGAGTTGTGATGAACTCATCATCACAGTACACCTCAAAATCAAACGCTTCGGCTTGTAATGGAAATAGAGATACCGTCAGCTCAGCTGAACCCCACATGCCAAAATCAAGATCAGCAAAGCTCACCGTACTTGTTCCTGTACGCAGTGTAGCCACTCCTCGCTCATTTCCGTTGGTGAGCTCTTGCACACCCCGGTCGTAGAGCCCGCCACTGATAAAGGAATATGGGTCAAGAAACGGTTGGCCGTAGCCAGTAATCGAGACGTCCCGCTGGGAATAAAAGGCGGGATGAGCCCTGCCGTTGTTTACCGCACACCGTACGGTCACTACTCCATCCGCCTTTGGTTGGAGGGCGATACTCCGGCGATCGCTCGCGATGATAAAATCAGCTAACGGTGAATCGATGCCTGCATGATTTGTTACCCGCCAGCTCACATCATTATACCTACTCTGCTCTGGTTTGAGTGCTGCAGTGACTACCCTGCCGTTTTGGGTAAGCTCGATACTTCGCACGGGAATATCCTCTTCATCGATCCGGGAGGTAATAGTGGGGGTATCTCCACGGACAATCGCAAGAAGCTTTCCAGAAAAGAGGCACCGCGAAGTTGAATTATACCCTTCATAATCAGTCGAATCTCCATTGTCGAGGCCGAGTAACGTGCCCCCATGAACCTCAACAATAACTCGAGACCGGGCGTTTTCTACCCAATTACCCGCTTCATCAACTCCACGTATCGAAACAAAACTCAGATCCCCAAAGCGCTCAGTTTCTGAATGAAGCGAAGCGACTTCACCGAAGGAACTGCGCTTGGCGTGACAGAGCAGTGTTCCTCGTTCGTCGTAGGATCGAGCTTCGATTACTCCCGGGGTGTAGGGAACGTGCCACAGGGCACTGTAGCGATCACCAGGATACTGAGTGGAGTGCGAAACCCCGTTAACAAAGAGCTCGACTCTATAGACGTTGGTGTAGGCGCGAACATCGATGATCTGGCCTTCGTTGAAATCCCAGTACGGCAACAAATGCAGGGTTGGCTCTTCACTCCACGCCGCCTTGAAGAGGTAGTAGGAGTCCTTTTCAAAGCCAGCGGTATCGACGTGACCTAGGTACGAGTTTTTCGTGTGGTACGGTGTGGGCTCGCCTAGGTAGTCAATTCCCGCCCAGATGAATTGACCGAGGGAGTGCGGAGTGTTCAAATCATCGAGGAGACACTGCTCAACACTAGAAGAGCCCCAACTCGTACTGCTGTTGCCTAAGCTCGAACACTGAAAATCGTCATCACTGAGGGTGGATTGGGCGTAGGGGAAGTGGTATATTCCCCTACTCTGGACCGTTGAACAACTCTCCGAGGCAAAGACAATCCGCTCTGGATAGTGATTGTAGTGTTCTTCAAGAAGGTGGGGGGCGTAGTTGTAGCCAACCACAGTAAAAGCCTCTGCACACTTTTGGGTGGGCTGCCACTCTAAGTAGTTGGAGCAGAACGTGGGGATTCCGTTGTGCTTTGGATCGTATTGATCGATGAGCGCTAAGAGTCGAGCGATGGTGATCATCGCCCCTTGGGGGTCTTGATGGGTATCTACTATTTCATTGCCAATTGACCACATCAGGAGGCTGGGATGGTTACGACCCGTCATGATCCACGCCCGTGCATCTCGCTCAATCCACTCATCAAAGAAGCGGGCGTAGTCGTAGGGAGTCTTAGGCGTGTGCCATACGTCCGTCAATTCACTAAGCACAAGGAGGCCTATCTCATCGCACAATTCCATGAATAGCTGAGACGGTGGGTTATGGGCACTTCGGACTGCATTAGCGCCCATGCGCTTCATCTGAAGGAGCCGGCGCTGCAGTGCTGGGCGATTATGCACCGCCCCAAGGGCGCCAAGGTCGTTGTGGAGGCACACCCCTTTCAGTCGAATTGGCTCGCCGTTTAAAAGTAGCCCTTTCTCTCGAGTACACTCGATTGTTCGAAACCCAAAGGGAGTGAAGACGGTATCACAACACCTTCCATCGACAACGAGCTCACTTTTGAGCACGTACCAGTTAGGATCATCGACACTCCACGCCTTAGGAGGGATCTCTTCACCGAGGAGCGTGTGGCGCGTCGTATACGGCGAAGATGAGACTACGTCGCTTTGGACATCATACTGCCACACCCCGTCTTCCATCGTGGTGGTGATGTACACCCCGCCAAGGGCAAAGTGGTTTTTTTCTTTTATAACCAAGCGGACATTTCCTAGGATTCCCGCTCCGCTATACCACCGCTCACAGGGGTGTTGGTAATTGATTTTTACTTCAAGAGTGTTGGGATCGTTGCGGTTGATGTGATCGGTAATATCGAAATGAAAGGGGGTGTATCCGTTTTTCCACTCCCCGAGAAGAGAGCCGTTGAGCCAGATAGTGCAATCCATGAAGACGCTATCAAAGCAGATGAACACCCGCTCGTCCTCTTTGTTTGCTGAACACTCCAATTGGCGGCGGTAGGATAACACCGCCGATTGATGGTACGGGGCTTTTTGGGTGATGAGCCAGTCATGGGGCAGTGTTACCTCCGCCCAATCGTGGTCAGCTGAGCGGAAGAGCCACCCGTTGTTCAGCAAGATTTCCATGCTATCCCTTAACCGATTGGACCGTTTGACGGGTGATCAACTTGGGAGGAAAGAGGAAACTCTTGCCCTCCCCTCCTCGAATCATCGTCAACAGGAGGTTCGCTGCCGCCTCACCAAGTTGCGCCGCTGGGTGGGCTACACTGCTTAGATTTGTATAGCGGGCGATATCCGAGTCATCGATACCCATCACCGAGACGTCTTCGGGGACCCGCTTACCATTATGTCGTAAAAACTCCATGACCATCAGGGCGATTGTATCGTTGTAGCACAAGAGCGCAGTACATTCATCAAAGATTTTAAGGAGCTGAGCGCTGTGGAGCACTTGGTCCATGTCCTCGCGGGAATACCACGCGATCAACGACTCATCGACTGCGATATTGTGCTCCGTTAATGCTTGGGTGTAGCCAAGGTAGCGCAGGTGCCCTTGGCGGTTAGTATGGGGCATGATGCAGGCGATTCGGCGGTGGCCATGGGTAATGAGGTGGCTTGTGGCGAGGTGAGCAGCTGCGACATCATCGAGGGCTACATAGGGAAGTTGGAGTTCGGGGTAGTAGGAATCGATGAAGACTACTGGGGTATTTTGCTCCGAGAACGCTTTATAGAGCCCGAGGTTAGCACACGGAAGGGCACTACGGGTCGGTTCGATGATGAGTCCATCGAGTGACTTTGTCATTAAGGCACGAAGGGCTGCTGCCTCCCCGCTGACGGTGTTATTCGTCCAGTGGATCTGTAGCGAGAATCCATTTTCAATGAGGACATCACCAATTCCTTTAAGGATGTTGGGGAAAATATAGCTATCCATATAAGTAAAGAGTAAGCCGATGTTCATCGAGAGCTTCTGCTCGGAAAGCGGGGCTGGGTCCGCCTCGGCGATAAACGTGCCACTGCCCTGCACTCGAACGATTTTATTTCGGTGCTCTAAAA
>JBBADN010000175.1:0-3513 GCA_041656455.1 Sphaerochaeta sp.
CTCTTAAGACTTTTACTTGGATTAAGGAAGTTATCCATCGCCAAGTACGTCTTCTGCCGTGCCTTCTTCCCATAACGACCGATGAGCTCCGATTCATCAAAGAGAATCACCCACCCCGAATACCCCAATTTAACAAATAAATGGGAAAGGAAGCGGTAGTAATCGAGGGCGTGCTTGGTTTTAGCAAACGGCTTATTGAAGCTCGCTTTCTCGCCAAAGATTCTTCGGTGGATTTTATTGATTTGGTGGTTGGGAATGAAATCCCCCATCAAATCGGTTTCAAGGAGGTACTGCTCCTCAGGATCGTCACTGCGTACTAAACAAGAGAGGTGATAATAAAGGCGGTTTGTTTCTAGTTGGTTTTGGGTGTAGAGCAGCAAGTGCTGCATCAACGCCGAATTTGCTGAAAGCTTCGAAAGCTCTTGGGTGAAGCCTGGTTGGGTGTGGTTCGGTAAATACGTATTGGCCACCAACTTTGGGTAGAGAACGTGGAGTTTATCAAGCGGGGTCTCCTTAGAGATTGAGACCATCGATACAACCATATTCCGTTGATCAGCAAGCTCCCACACCGTGTTAAGCAGGTGGGTTTTCCCTTCCCCATACTTGCCGCTAATGATAAATGCCTCACTTGCTTCGCTTTCAATGACTCGATCAAGGCCATCTTCAATTGAAGAGAGAAGGTCTTCTCGCGCCTCACTGAAGTGCCGCCCGATCGCCCGAGAGGGCACCCCCGACCGAAGAGCCTCGATCATATGCCGAGCTTCATACTCCCACGCCATCACGATCCTCCTCACCTAAAAAGCCATACGTCGCTTGACTGACGAGCTTCAGCAGTGACATTGAGCCATTTTTAGCTCGACTGATCAGCCGAGTTGCATACTCTTCATCGATCACCGTTGTCAGTACATCGATTTTCTCCACCTTTTCAGCAAGGCGGCGGCTGAGTTCGACGACCATCGCTGGGGAATACACTTCCGTAGCGATCGCATCTAAGTCAGCGATATCCGCAAACTTGTTAATCCGGTCGCTCTTAATCTCATTTTGAATGCGCATCCAAAGCGCTTGGTAGGATTTAAACCCTTTCGCCTCATCATCGAGCATGACTCGATCAAAACCAAAGACCACCATGAAGTGGTTGAAGGTATCGATGTCGTCGATAAGCTGGCGAATTGATTCATAGGCGTCTTCGCGCCGCATCTTCGTGTAGCGCATCGGATTCATCCCAGAGGTATCGGCCATCACATCCACATCGTCGATGGTGATGACCAAGCCAGTGAAGCCAGCGACGTGAACGAGTTCGACGAGTGAAGCCAAGAGGTTTCGGGCGTTGTACTTTGTCACCTTGCTTGGAGCGAGCCCAACTAAGCGAAGCATCGTCACCCGAATCGACTTATCACCGAAGAGCCACCCGTAGAGGATCTCTTGGCTCGATTCTTCAAGAATTGGGTGGCCTAAGATGGAACCGGTTAATAAGGAGCACGCATTGGCAAAGTTATTATCCATCCGAGGATTGGCCGTAAAGAAGTGGCGAAGTTGATTCCGAATCTCTTGGCGGTTAAGGGCATCAGCGATTCCTTGTTCAGCAAGGTAGTCGAAGTACGTGTGACCGGCTTTAATACGATCAGGATTATGGCCCATCTCTTCGATGATGCGCTTTGCCGCGTGCTGAAGAAGCTCCTCAATATTGGCAGCTTCAAGAACGGTGAGGTAGAAATCGCGCATGTCATTCAGCCAAAGGTCTTTGGCACTCAGATTGAGCGCCAAATACCCCAATTCTTTTGCTTGGGCAATAAAAAGGGAGAGGGCGTGGCTTTTTCCACTGCCTGGGCGGCCTGTCAGAAACTTAATCTTGCTACCACCGGCGGCGATGAACTCTTCTAAATACTGCTCTTTCCAGAAATCGGTAAGGAATTGAATTCCCACCGATTCCTGGCTAAGCACCTGCTCGCTATGGACAACATCCCCAGAAGCTAGCTGGGCTAACGTAGCTTGAATGCGGTCATCATCGGTCATGGCTTACTCCATCAATAGAAACGAATCGTTGCTAAGAAGTGTTCGCGTCCACTGCTATCGAGGATTCTCAGCGCTTTATTATTGTTCCGGGAAGGTCCAAATTGGAAGCGCTTTCCGTTTTTCAGGACGAGCTCTTTCTCTTCGAATAACCGGGCGATATCAAAGGCGTACGCTTGTTTATCGTACTCCCTTCGAGCTCGTGCCATCGGAACGAGGAAGGTGTGGAGTTTATCTAAATAGACGTCACTGCCGCTTTGTTTCTTATTCTTCAGTAAGAACAGTTCATACGCCCCGTAGAGTTCTTCGACGAACACATTTGCTCGAAAGTTCACTTTGTAGAGTTTCTCTTGACCGGCTTTAATGAATTGGGCGAGCGCTCGTGGTCGGAGGCCGGGGACTTTCTTCCGATCGAGCCACACCTCTTGGGCCTCTGCATCGATGCGGACTTTATAGGGGAACATCTCATAGACGGGGAACTCTCCGATGACATCCACCCCGAGGTTCTTACACTCAGAAAGGAGCTGCTCGGCAAAGTCACCACTCTCAACGTACGCTTTTGTATCAAAGTCGGTGAGGTGAGCATTTAATGAAGAAAAAAGAATCGCAATTTCATTACTGCTCTCTTCTAAGGCTATTGCATCCGTCCGAGCCTTAAAGACATCGCCGCTAGTCATCAACTTGGCAATTGATTTCTGAAGCTTCGTAACGCCCTTAATCGTCTCTTTTAATCCCTTTTCATATGACGTATATTCTTCATAAAACTGTTCGTAATCCATTCAACTTCCTCCAGTAAACTAGGAGTCATCGTACTGAACAACGTCTCCTCTGGCAACTAGTAAGCAGAGGCTCATCTGTGATAGGCTCGGTCTGTGGCACATACTCTCTATCAATGGCAAACAGAGTGCATCGAAGGGTGGTTCACCCACCAAGGGCGGGGGGTGGTTCAAGTCGTCACAGGGGCGGGAAAAACAATCCTTGCCCTCCACGCAGCCCTAGCGCTTCAACACCGCTTAGCCGAAGACCTTCACATTGTTATTGTTGTTCCTAAGAAGTTCATGCTTAATCAGTGGAAGAACACGATCCTCTCTGAACTACCCATTAGGCGGGATGAAATTGGCTTCGTAGGTGGAGGCTATAGTGATAAACACCAGTATAAAGTCATGCTGTACGTGGTGAACTCAGCACGAAGTCGCCTTTCCCTTCCGTTGTACAACCACCTAATGAATGATAAACCCCTCCTCCTCATCGCTGATGAGTGTCACCACTACACCAGTGAAGAGAATCGAAAGATCTTTGCCTTCCTTGACGCCCTCCCAAATGAGAAGAAGGAGAACTACTCATGCTTAGGCCTTTCAGCAACCCCAAAAAAAGGCGAGCTTGAGAAATACCTTGGACCACTGTTCTATTCATATTCGTTCACCGAGGCGATCGCCCACAATGTGATCAACCGGGTTGCTATTTTTAACGTGGGGCTTCGCCTCGATGCAAAGCAAGCCAAAA
>JBBADN010000176.1:0-3505 GCA_041656455.1 Sphaerochaeta sp.
CGAATCTTCGAAAAGCTCTCCCTCAGTGACGTTGCTTCGTACGTTGAACGCGACCCCTCTTACTTCGTTCGCCTCTTTAAGAGTTGGATGAACATCACCCCGATGCAGTACTACGCCAACCTCCAGCTTGAAGCCGCCAGGGCGCTTTTAGCAAACACCAACCTCTCGGTGAAAGAAGTCGCCGCCCGCCTCCACTACTGCTCGGAGTTTCACTTCTCCAAGCAGTTTAAACGATCGACTCAGTTAAGTCCTACCGAATACCGCCTCCGCTACCGCCAAAAGCTCGGACCATTCAATTAGTTGCAATCGAAGCGGGATGATGTATGATTAAGTGCTATGCAACGAAACAAGAAACGCCTCGGTGTATTCACTGCAAGCTTGGATGATGAATATCAGTCGACGCTGTGGAGCGCGATAAACCAAGAGGCAGAGAAGCGCGGCTTCGACTCCATCAGCTTCCTCGGTTCCGTCCTCGGCTCACCAATCGCCGTTGAGGCGTCATCCAATATCGCCTACCAACTTGCGAATGACCAAAACATCGATGCGCTGATCATCATCTCCTCATCTGTTGCAACATTTTTAAACTCTAAAGACTTACGGGAGTACTTCTCCGCATGGTCCAACCTTCCCCGCGTTTCCATAGGCATGGAGCTACCGGGGATGAGCGATGTGACCGTTGACTCAGATGGGCCGGTGAGGGAGCTCGTCCGTCACCTCTACACAGCCCACAACCGGCGCGCCTTCGCCCTAATCGACGGGCCTTCAATTCACGATGAAGCGATTAGCCGTAAGAGAACGGTCTTTGATACCCTCGCCTCTCTCGGTCTTGATATCGATCCGAGTCTTCGAATTCACGGCACCTTTACCCAAGACTCCGGTGAGCGGGCGATGGAAATGCTCCTTGCTACAGGAAAGAAGTTTGACTGCGTCATCTGCCTCAACGACCGAATGGCCCAAGGGGCGCTCAACGTCCTTGCTGCCCACTCAATAAACGTTCCTGATGATGTCTCAGTCATCGGCTTCGATGGCATTGAGGCTTCGCGCTACACCCAGCCTCCGCTGACAACGGTTATCCAGCCGATGCACAACCTTGGAACGACCGCTGTAGCGATCCTCGATCGGATGATGGATGGTGGGGAGGAGGAACACCTCGTCCTCTCTTCCAGCGTCATCTACCGCGAATCGTGTGGGTGTAACCCCACCTTCCGCTTCGACTCAACGATTACCCAAATCCCCTCGTACGCAACAAAGAGTGAAGCCCAGACGATCGGCGAACTCGTCACCCTTCTTCAGAAAAACCCCGCTGACCTCATCCCCCACTTAAACCGGGCGATTGACCAAACGATTAGTGAAAGTGGAGTTGTTGAGCGGTGGCACGTCTACCTCTCCGTCGTTGAGAACCTTATTAATACTGGATCAAAAGAAGAGCGCCGAGTTGTCAGCGAAACGATCGCAGCTGCTCGGGTCTTCGTTGGTGAACGAAGTAGCCGCTACCAGGCGAGTAAGCGCGTCGTTGTGCAAAGCTCGTTTGAAAACCTCCGCGCTGTCAGCGCGATGCTCGCTGGAACGTTTGAACTTGAACACCTCTTTATTAACTTAAAGACCGGTCTTGCCCTCTTTGGGATCACCGAGGGGTATTTAGTTGAATTTACCCCCAACGAAGGGTCGGCTCGGCTTCTCATGGACCTCTCCTCCCCCCGCCTCGAAGAAGGAGGAGCGCTTCAGGAGTTCCAATACACGAAGCTTCTCCCCCTCGTCGATACCCAACTCTTCCACCACGCTCAGTGGATCCTCATGCCTTTAGTCTACGGGAATGAACCCTTAGGGTATTTAATTATCCCCACTGGGACAGTCAGCCCCGCCCTCTACGACGTACTGCAGGAGCAGATCTCCAGTAACTTAAAAGGAACCCTGCTGCTTGAGCAAATTAAGCGCCACGAGCAAACCCTTATTGAACAAGTGGCACTACGCACCAAAGATTTAATTCGAACAAACAAAGACCTCTCCAATGAGATCAAGCGAAGAACCGAGTTAGAGCAAGAGGTGATGGAGATTAGCGCAAAAACGATGGAGCGAATTGGCCAAGAGCTCCACGACGATTTAGCCCAACACCTCTTAGGCATCTCATTGATGGCGACCAGCGCCCGAAAGAACATCGACGGCGACAGTGCGAAGCTTAGTGCATCGCTGGAGCAAATCTCCCGCCTCCTCGCCGAATCGATCTCGAAGCTTAAGACAATCAGTCGTGGACTACTGCCGTTAGAGAAGGACGAGAAGACCTTCGCCAAGCGCGTTGAGGCGCTCGTTGCTGATACTCAGCGCTACGCGAAGATCGACATCACCGTCGAAGCGGATGAGGGCTTTGAGATTACCGACCCCGACCGAGCCCTCCACGTCTTTAGAATTACCCAAGAGGCGTTAACCAATGCAGTGAAGCACTCTAAAGCGCAGCACGTTGTAATCATGCTCACCAAGGAAGAGGACGAGTTTGGCAAGACCCTCTTAAAAGCAACGATTCAAGATAATGGAGTTGGCTTTGCAAAGAGTATTCGTAAGGGCGCCCTTGGCTTACGGATTATGCGTAACCGCGCCTCGATGGCGCACGCCGAACTTGACGTCCAATCATCGCCAGCAGGCACCCGAGTTTCTGTAACCTTAGAGGAGTAGCACCATGAGAAAACCGACAACCTTCCTCCTAGTTGATGACCATCCCCTCTTTCGCCAAGGCCTTTGCAGTGTGGTTGAGGATAATCCCAACTACCAGGTGATCGGCCAAGCGTCTTCAATTGGCGAGGCGATGGACTTTCTTGAAACCCATGAACCAGATGTAATGCTCGTTGATATCTCCTTAGGGGAAGAAAGCGGCCTCGAACTGGTGAAAAACATCAAGGTCTTAAAGCCAAAGATTCTGATGCTCGTCATCTCGATGTACGATGAAGTCATTTACGCTGCCACCTCCCTTAAGGCTGGGGCTCGGGGCTACTTAATGAAGCAAGAAGCAGCTGAAACGTTGATTGGTGCAATCGAAGAAGTCCTGAAGGGGAAGATCTACCTCTCCGAGGCGATGCGTGAGCGGATGCTCGACTCAATGCTCGCCCAAAGCAGTGACGCCCCCCTCGATCCAGTCGAGACCCTCAGCGCCCGAGAAAAAGAAGTCTTCCATTTAATAGGTCACGGCTACGGCGTGAGTGAAATCGCTGAGATGCTCAACCTCTCCTTTAAAACTATTAACGTCTATCGGGATAATATTCGCCGGAAAATTGCCGTCAATGACGCTGGTGAACTACGGAAGTACGCAATTAAATGGACAAAGAGTAAAGAGTTATGAGATAGGACTATTGTCCTAGGACAACTCTAGTCAAATGCCCAGTTTCGGTGGGGCATTTGACTAGGTACAGTTTTATTAGTAAAGGGGAATCCTTTGCTCAGGCACTATGCCTGTGAACCATTGGATCAGCTGCCTTGGCGTAACCAAGGCACTAAACAGAGGAGGATCTATCATGGC
>JBBADN010000177.1:0-3502 GCA_041656455.1 Sphaerochaeta sp.
TTTGGTAGTCGCTAAGTTTCTCAAGCATGGCTCAAGTATACAAAAGGGGGGTTGCTTTGCATAGCTAGTGATTTTGCTCGTAGCGCACAACGAGGTGAATCTGCGCAACGTGATCGGTGGGGTTTTTAATCGTATGAACAACGTCGCAGTGGTAGATGATGTAATCCCCTTTTTTAAGGCGGGCGTGATTCTCCTCAACGAGAACTTCAACATTTCCTTTGACGACCGTTAAGTACTCCTGCGTCCCTGAAACGTGAGGCTTACTCTCCAAGCTTGCGTGTGCTTCGAGGGTGATGAGGTACATCTCAAGGTCTTGAACCATCGCAAGCGGGGTGAGAATACGAATCGCAACACCGTTTGTGTTGGTGATAAACGGCGGTTGTGTATTCTCCGCTGGGTTAAGGGCGAAGACTTTCCGCGGCTCTTCGGTGGTGGTGAGTAAGTCGTTTAACTCAACGTTCAGACCACGAGAGATCTTCCAAATCGTCGCGATGGTGGGATTCACATTCTCCGCTTCAATTTGGCTGAGCATCGCCCGCGACACCCCCGATCGCTCCGCAAGGAGTTGAAGGGTGAGCTTTTGTTTCGCCCGGAGGCGTTGAATGGTTTTACCAACTCGGGGTAGTTCGGTCATGAATCTTTTCCAAAAATACGCTGTTCGAGCGCCTTACCGTACTCCTTCAAGGAAGCGAGGACTTGCTTCTCCTGAGGTGTAGTTTCAACAGATTCGAGCTTCTCATCGATACTTCGGTAGAAGTACTTCCAATTCATCTTCCCATCACTTGGGGGGTTGAGGGTGCGGTTTGCACAGTGACTGCGCCACCGGGCACTATTTTCAGCATTGAACACCTCTGGCCAATTGCGCCCGATGTGCCGAAAGAGTAGTCCACCGAAGCGTGAATCGTGCACCCGTGCGTTAAAGCTCATCTTCTCCTCTGGCCTTGCGTTACGGAGTTCATCAAAGACTTTTTGGTCTTGGGCGGTGAAGAAGGCGGAATAGATTTGATAATCGACATCATCAACGACTTCAAATGTCTCCTTCATTGAGTGAATCGTTGCAAGGAGGTTAGTTTGGGTGGCGATATACGCCGCTTTTGCTAACGCCGCATCCTTATCAATTCCTAGGCGCTTTGCTACCTCATCGGTGAGGATTCCTAACGGGGAAACGAAGGGGCATTTATTCACACTGATTGTAACAACGCCTGGGACCATCATGATCGATGAAGGATCAGCAGTTAATAAAGCAGTTGCGTCTTGGCTCAAATCGAACGCCAACACTGCATTGGGGTTCGTCTTTAAGTGGGTGATCGGCAGCACTAAGCGGGTGTTGCCAAACTCTGAAGAGAAGAGGGGGTTGGTGTATAGGATTGGTTGGCCAAAGGGGGTACTCACGATCTTCTTTACCTCGCTTTTAGAGCGAAGGTTGTAGTAGTACTCGTAGAGCTTTGGTTGCTTTTCCTTGATCAATTTGGCGACCGCGATCGTTGCTCGCACATCAACGAGCGCATCGTGGGCGCCGATCTGTTCGATTTTATTCGCTTCAGTGAGGGAGGTGAGGCGAAATACTGGTCGATTCTCGCTACTGCGATCAGGCCAGAGGATCCCATCAGGGCGCAAATCGTGCGCGGCCCGCACTAAGTCGATGATATCCCACCGGGAGTTGTTATACTCCCATTCGCGCTTATACGGGTCGAAGAAGTTGCGGTAGAGGGCGCTACGGATAAACTCATCATCGAAGCGAATCGAGTTAAAACCCGCTACTGTGGTGTTAGGTCGACTGAATTCTTTGTTGATCAGGGCAATGAATTCCGCCTCGATGAGTCCTTTTTCATTGACCTCTTGGGGAGTAATGCCAGTTACTAAGCAGGAAAGGGGATCGGGGAGGTAATCATCACTAAGTTTACAGTACAATACGATTGGCTCTTCGATTTGTTCTAAGGCGAGGTTCGTGCGGATTGCAGCAAATTGGGCGATTCGGTCCCCTCGACTATCGAGGCCAAAGGTTTCAAGATCATACCAAAGAATTGATGGGCTCTTCATTGCCCTAGTGTAGCACATCTCTTCTTCAATGTCTTAAATACTGCACCCTCTGGTTGTCCTCTTCTCTTCCCTCCTTTATGATACGTAGCTAATGAACCGTCGAATTATTGCCTTCGTCCTCATCCTCCTCTTCAGCTTCACCGTTGTTAGTGCCGCAAAGCCTAGTGAGCGCGATATCCTCATTGCTATAACGGCGATTAGTGATGCGACGATCGCCAATGTGGCGGCGTTTTTGAACACTCCAACGCTGAACCTCCCTGGTTCAACGTTTGAAAAACCACCGCGCGCCTCCTTACCAGTGGCCCTCGAATTAACGAACGCTGACTTAGGTTCTTATCGCTCAACCTTTCACTCGATCACCCAGCCACCAGCCAACATCCTCCTTGCATTTCTGCAATCAGCAAAAGGACCGTTAAATGATCTTGCCCTTCAATTTCTCGATACCCATGATTGGCAGGAGAAAGAGGTAGTTCTTTCCGGGCGGGTGAGTACCGATTGGGGGGCGGGAGTAACGCTTACCACGTTGATGGGCAAGGCGATCACAAACGCCCCGATTGACCCAATTGAAGCACACGTTGATGTGGTGGTCCGCGGTTCTCGCCTATCGATGGCCGTGGCCATTCGCGGCTCGTTCTTGCTTTTTACTAACCAAGAAGGGTATTTTGTCATTGAGCCCCGGCAATTAACGATAAACGGAGAGTAATTACCTATGGACCAGATTATCCAAAGAACCGAAGAGTTCCTCACCCAGTATAAGATCGACAGTGATCAGATTGAGATGAAGACGTTCATCGATTCTTTTCAACAGGAGATGGAACGCGGACTCGCAGGTGATCACGGTTCATCACTGAAGATGATTCCTACCTACACAACAATTAGCGAAACGATTCCGGCCAATCAGAAAGTAATCGTCATCGATGCTGGAGGGACGAACCTTCGTACGTGTTTGGTCTCCTTTGATGAGGCGAAGAACCCGCACATCTCCGAGTTTAAAAAGACCTCAATGCCAGGGGTAAAGAGTGAAGTTACTGCATCAGAGTTTTTCTCGATCATCGCTGATGAAGTCGAGCGGCTCATTTACCACAGTGATCGCATCGGCTTTTGTTTCTCCTACGCTGCTGAAATCACCGCCGAGCGCGATGGAATTCCCCTCGTCTTTTCTAAAGAGATTAAAGCTCCCGAGGTTATCGGGCGCCCGATCGCCAAGAGCTTACTCGATGAATTAGCCCGTCGGGGACACGACGTCTCAAAGAAACGGGTTGCTGTCCTCAACGATACCGTCGCTACCCTTTTAGCGGGCCAAGGCACCCCAAGTGATGTTCCCTACAGCGGCTACATTGGCTTCATCCTTGGAACGGGAACAAACACCGCTTACGTAGAGGCGAACACAAATATTACAAAGCTCAACGCTGATCCCGCCCAGAGGCAAATCATCAACGTTGAATCTGGCAACTTTGATATC
>JBBADN010000178.1:0-3498 GCA_041656455.1 Sphaerochaeta sp.
GGGGATTTTGAGCAGTATAACAGAACCTTCCTCTTCAGAAACAGGAGAAGGATTAGGAGGTGTTCCTAAGAGAAGATTAGAGACCATCTCCCTTACCTCTACAGTGTCATCCAGCCCATTGTCTTCGATGTAATCGATTACCATATCAGGGTTGGAAGCAACCCTTTCAAGCCATACCGTCCTACAAAGAACCTGAATGGTAGGAACCTCTCGTTCGTCAAAGTATTCGATAGAACCTCGTGCCCTATGAGGGCTATGCTTTCGCATTTGATTGTAAATTTTGGAGTCCTCTTTCAGCCGAAAGTATCCGTTCTCCCCTCGGGATATACACCTCTCGAACGTTCTCCGACTAAATGACTCCAAGATCGTGCTCTCCCGTGTTATGGTTGAGACCGACGATCATGTACATACTGTGAAGATCGTCGTAGATCTTCTCGATGGCCGGAGGAGGTAGAGTTGGGAGTTCCACCTTTTCCAACTTCGGTACTTCTTCTTTGACGGGTTCCACTTTCTCCAGCTTCGGAGGCCCTTCAGGTTCCACCTTTTCCAACTTCGGGGTCGTGGACTCCAACTTCGGAGGCACGTTCCCTACCCGTTCCAACTTGGGTATCGGAGGTACCTCCAGCTGTACCTCTGGGACCTCTTTAGAGGCCTCTAGAGCGATTTGTTCGAGCCTGGGGTACTCGGGTGACTCGAACGCCCCTTTAAGCCCGTAGAAAGGTTTTTCGGCCCCTCCGCCTTCCATCACGGGACCTTCTTCGCGGTCCTCGTTCAAGCCATGCATATTCATGGAACTCTCCTGTTCAAAAACGAAAGAAGCCGAGACTAAGCTCGGCTGTCTACTTCTCTTATACCTGGATTGGCCTTATTTAAGGACTTGGATCTCGAACTTCTCTCAAAACTGCCTCCTTGAACGTTTTGGACACTGAGGCTCGAATCTCTTCCCCTTCCGGAAGTTCGAACACCTCCTTCGTTGTGGGGTGGCGCATTCTCCGAGAAGAACGCTTGACCACCTTCAACTTACCGATTCCTGAGAGAGACACCTCCCCAGTTTCCCGGAGCTTCTCTTCGTAGAATCCCTTGACAGCCTCAATGACTGCTCTTCCTGCATCTTTAGAGGGGACAAGCCCCTCTTTGGCGAGGAAATCAACCAACTCTGCTTTACTCAATGTTTAGGTCTCGGACGGAGCTTGACCACTTTCGGGCCAAACGTAAAGTTGACGGTAAGAAGCTTCTTAGTGTAAGCCTCTCGTTGAGCGTAGAACTCGTTATCGGCATAGACAATGCCGAGAAGAGGTTTGTCACCCCAGGATTCCTTCCAGTAATCGGGGTAGACGGCATACCGGTTAATGGAACTGGAGTGACTACGAGTCGTTCGGGGAGTGCGAGGTGTGTGCTTGGTTTCCATTTGAATAGTAAGGAAGAGATTGAACACAAGTATATTATCTACTTCCTAAAACCTAAAGTCAAACGTCAGAACGCAGGCAACAGGTTCTTGATGCTTTCCGGAACCTTGTCGTAGGCTAGGGTAATGACGGTTCTACGCTGACCCGATATTCCCATTTGTATCTTCCTACCTTCCTCGACGTAGTAAGGCTCTTCCCGGATAGCTTGCAACAAGGCATGTTTAGAGAATTGGATCTTACCCCGGGATTCCTTCATCACTTCCGAGAAGATGGGACTGAACCAGAGGTGAAGATCATTCTCCTTTAACGTCACATGGTTACCGTTGATTCCCGAATTCTCTTGAGCCGCAATACCTTCGGCTAGATCAAAGAACTGATTTACCGTGGTGTCGCTGGCTTGAAACTCAGCTTCCCCGGTGGATTGCTGGAACAGGTAAGCCCTCATGTCGAATTCTGGCAAGTACTTCTCCGCCAGCCTCAACGCAAAGAACCCAACTGCCGCCCAGTTCTTGGAGGTCCGCTGTGACGTACCGGCGGTATCTACCAACTCCTTGTCCAGTCGTCTAATCTCAGACTTCAAGAGTTCATGGTCGACGCTACAACTCTCCAGAATCCAATTGAAGGTGATACCCGAGAACAAGTGTTTGTGTTCACCCATCCAGCGGTAAGACTCGATGAGTTCCCGGTTGTTGACCGGAATACGGATGGGTAAACAACGTTCACGCAGGGCGGGATCCTCGAACTGATCTTCGCCAATGAACATGAAGCAAGAACGTACCGGTCGGATGTCTACTCCGAACGAATCCTTGGACCCAAGAGTTCGGGCTGTCCGATCATAGAAGCTTCGAAATACCCCATAATACTCCTGGGTTTCCCGATCAGCCCTGACCTCGTCAATCGCCACGGGCAGGGAAGCGTAGTACGCCACCTTTCTCTCCCACCCAACTCCGCTGCGAAGCTGAGGTACGGAGGTAAACCCGGAATCCCTCATGTCGAAGAAGTCCAGCAGCCACTTAGCAATGGCGGTCTTCCCTTTGCCCTTAGTTCCCCAGAAGAACAGGAATGGAAAGCTTTGGTTCAAGGAGAAGATCGTGTTGGAATAGACGCAGGAATAGAGCCATCCCACCAGCAACAAAGCTGAACCAGGATCATTCAGGTTCTTGGCCAAATTACGGATGACCAACCCCAGTAACTCATCTGCCTCTTCTGCCGACACGTCCGCTTCCAGGAATGGAATACCCGTACCCATCGTTGACGGAGAACTTGTCTTACCATTGTTGGCAAAGAGAGACTTTGGGCGAATGCCGTTGCTGTTGCCATCGATCCACAATACTCCGTCCTGGTCAGGAGATACCACCCTGCCTGACTTGGAGATATATCGGTTTTGGAATACCCAGCCACCAACGGAGGTGTCATTGCCAACGATTTGAGTGATCGCAACTTGATTCTCGGGATGAGTCTTATAGACGATGTCCCACATACCAGACAGGTCTTGTTCCGACCCGGTGAAGTCAGCATCCACTGCTCGGGCAACCAGGACTCGGAAAGCTCTGAGCGAGGTCTTAGCATCGGAATTCACCTGGATGGGTTTGCTCCGTTTGCCATCTTCCCTCAGGATCTCCATCTCCCGATGGCGTTCACCTTCCTCATCGATATAGATGTTCTTCAGTTTGATCGTGAAGTTGCTGATCTTCTTATAAACCGCCTCGCTATCCTTGAACGTGATCTTGTAGTAAGCCCTGTTCTTCTGGATAACGGCGTTGTTTTCAACCTTGTCGGGCAGAGGAGGATCGGCGCCTTCTTCTAAGGTGACTTCTGACCCGTCTTCGATACGGGATAAAAGCTCTTCCCCAGTAGGAGCCTTGGGCAGTATCTGTACCGGTTGAGCCTCCACCTTCGGAGCAACAACTCCTTCCTCCAGGAGTTTGGCCAAATCACCGCCACCCTTCAAGTAGTCATCAATGTCCGTTCCTTGTGGATTACGGATTTGAGTCAATGCCTTGAAGCTGTTACGAACCTTGTCTAGCTTGGTGCGGTACTTGTCCCCAGCGTCGTCCGGATCGAAGATGGTGACCAAATGCTTGAAGGCATT
>JBBADN010000179.1:0-3487 GCA_041656455.1 Sphaerochaeta sp.
TCCAAACAGAAAAAAACACTCTTTGGGGTAGGTGATATCGGCGTACGTTTGATCGGCCTTCGTCGTTACGTAGTATAGCTCTTTTTCACCGTGTGCGTCAAAAAAAGCTGGGGTATTAGGGTATTCAGTGAGGGTGAGGTACTTCCAGTAATCGAGGCCAGCTCGCCTGAGGTGCTTTTCAGTAATCGCAAAGCCTAAAGGGTGGACGAGGTGCAACGCTGTGTTCGTAGCGGCACACGTGCGGGAGATATTTCCCGTATTTTGCGGTATTTCTGGCTCGATTAAGACGACGTGTAACCCCATAAGCCGACTGTACCATTTGAGCGAAGTGTCGACAAGAGAGCCTTGCCCTCAATGGGTGATTGAATTAGACTGCCCCAAGGAGGATTCAATGGCCCCAAGTATTTCATCACTCCTCCTTGGAGTCGTCCAGGGAATCACCGAGTGGCTACCGATTAGTTCAACCGCCCACTTACTCCTTGTTGAGAAACTTCTTCCTCTTTCCCTCTCTGCTGGGGCGAAGGAGTTTTTCTTTGTTGCGATTCAATTCGCCTCAATTCTTGCTGTCGTTATCCTCTTCTTCAAAGAATTAAATCCCGTTAAAGCCCAAAAGCTCGCCCGTCTTGCAACGTTGAACCTCTGGGTGAAGATCATCATTGCAACGATTCCTGCTGCTGTGATGGGCGTTCTCTTTGATGACCTCATCGATGCCCACCTCCAAGGGCCCGTAGTCATCGCCTTGAGTTTAGCAATCTACGGTATACTCTACATCCTCCTCGAAACAAATAAGAGTGTTCGAACCAAGGCACGATTAACGACAACGAGTGAGCTCCTTACCTATAAACAAGCGCTCTACCTCGGCCTCTTCCAAGTCCTCGCCCTCATCCCAGGAACGTCCCGTAGTGGCTCAACGATCCTTGGTGGCTTACTCTTAGGCCTCAGTCGCCCGTTTGCTGCTCACTTCTCCTTTTTTATGGCCATTCCAGTAATCGCCGGGGCAACACTGCTGAAGGCACTAAAGATTGGCCTGCACTTTTCAGCGAGCGAGTGGATGATCATTGGCCTTGGAAGCGCAGCTGCCTTGCTCATCTCACTTGTGGTAATGAAGCGCCTCCTTGCTTTCTTAAAGAGCCACAGCTTCATGAGCTTTGGGGTTTATCGAATCATTCTCGCTGTAGTTATTCTTCTCTGGGGTATCTAAATTGGTCTTACTCTTTTTTATCTATCTTGCCTTTATCAGCTTAGGTCTGCCCGATGCGGTCTTAGGCAGTGTATGGCCGATCATGCACCAAGACTTAGGCTTAGCGATCTCAAGTGCGGGTATCATTGGGGCGATTGTTTCCACCGGTACGGTCTTATCAGCCCTGCTTTCCAGCCGCCTCATCACTCGCTTTGGTACGTGGAGGGTGACCGTTGTCTCTGTCTTCGCTACTGCAGTCGGCCTTTGGGGATACTCGATCTCTGCGAACCTTCTTCAGCTCATCCTCTGGGCTCTTCCCCTTGGCCTTGGGGCGGGAAGTGTTGATGCAGTCTTAAATAACTACGTGGCGCTGCACTATAAGAGTCGCCACATGAACTGGCTCCACTCCTTTTGGGGACTTGGGGCGAGTGCTGGCCCGGCTCTTGTAGCCTTAGTGATGAGCTTTGGTTTTACCTATAAGAGTGGCTACTTCCTCCTTTCACTTCTCCAATTCGCCTTAGTAATCTCGCTGCTCTTTACGAAGAAGATGTGGGATGACCCCCCAAAGCCCACCGTGGATGAGCACCTCCTACACCCCAATGGAGGGACGATCTCAAAAGGTCCCTTCTTCTTTATCCTCTTCGCCTTCCTCTTTTACAGTGGCTTAGAGGTTTCACTCGGCCTTTGGTCGATAACATATTTAACCCAAACTAAGAACCTCGCCACAGAGGTCGCTACGCGGTACGGCTCATACTTCTTTATTGGAATTACCGTTGGGCGGATGCTCAGTGGCTTTGCCACCTTCCGCCTTTCAAACATGCGCCTTATTATCCTTGGGCTCATCATTGCCTTTATTGGGGTAATTTCATTATGGCTGAGCTCCTTGGCCCTCGCCCCAGCGGCCCTTCTCCTCAGTGGAGTAGGGTGCGCCCCAGTCTTCCCGAGCCTTCTGCATGAAACACCTCGGCGCTTTGGCCCTGAGGTTAGTCAAAAAGTTATCGGCTACGAGATGGCGTTTGCCTACATCGGCGGAACAACAACTCCCTTAATTACCGCTTTACTGGTTCGCCACCTAGGCTTAGGGAGTATCATCATCTTCATGCTCGTCGCCTTTAGTGCAACGCTTTTAAGTGTCATCGGCCTCGCCGCTCTTGACCGTCGGCGCACCTTTGGATAAGTTCGCCGCCTTAACGAGGACGTGCCCTTCTTTTTGAAGGGCGAGGACGACCTTTTCTAAGGCGCGTTGTTTCTCGTGGCCACTTTCAAAGAGCTCGCCTTGGATTGGGGTTTTTCCGTCGTAGAGTTGATACAGCCCAACGCCGATGAGCCTCACACTCATTCCTTCTCGCCACTTCTGCGCTAAGAGGCCCTTGGCAATCGTATAGACTTGCTCAGCGGAGAAGATTGGCTCAGCGGGGGTGGTTTGAACCGTCGAAGTAGAAAAGTCAGCGAGGCGAATTTTTACCCCAACCGTGCGCGCGATCTGCTGTTCATCCAAAGCACGGAACATCACTTCATGGCTCATCGAAAGGAGCGTCTCTTCAAGAAGGGCGCGGTCAGCTACATCATCTAAGAACGTCATTTCCGTTGAGATCGAGCGGCTTTTCGCTTCACTGAAGATTCCGGGGTCATTTCCCCGTACTGCGTTGTAGAGGAAGGCGCCCATTGAATTGCCAAAGAGGGACTGTAAGCGAGGTAAACTAATATCCCGCAGCTCACTTGTTGTCGTAATCTTCAGCCGCTTGAGCTCTTCTTGCGTTACTTTTCCAACCCCCCAGAGTTTTTTTAGACCAACTGCGTCGATAAAGAGCTCTTTCTTCGACTCAGAGACTTTGCATAGCCCGTCAGGCTTGTTGTAGTCACTTGCCATCTTTGCAATGAGGCGGTTTGGGCCAATTCCAACGCTAATCGTCATTCCAGTTTCCCGATTGACCTCTTCTTTTAAGGCGAGGGCGGCTTCACGGGGGCGGCCAAAGAGGCGCTGAGTGCCACTCATATCCAAGAACGCCTCATCGATTGAAATCTGATGCACTGAAGAAGAATATCGATTAAGGACCGCCATTACTTGGGCGGAGACTTCACTGTAGCGCCCCCTTCGCCCAGCAACAACCGTTGCGTGAGGACAAAGGCGGAGCGCCTGGGTCATCGGCATCGCCGAGTGGATGCCAAACTTCCGCGCCTCATAGCTCGCCGTGGCAACGACCCCCCGCTTGGAGGACCCGCCAATGAGCAGCGGCAAGCCTCCAAGGGCGGGGTTGTCGAGAACTTCGACTGCAGCAAAGAATGCGTCGATATCAACGTGAAAGA
>JBBADN010000180.1:0-3457 GCA_041656455.1 Sphaerochaeta sp.
AACAATGGTATAACGGAATTTGGCTTCGCCTGCTTCTTCTTGATGAATCACTTGCACAAAGGAATCCTCATCCATGGATGAAATAAACCGAGTCTTGATTTCATCGTCTTCGATCATACGAACACCCGTTACTTGATATTCAAGGGCGGCTTCTTCACTACCAACGACTAAGACGCCTTCCAACAAGCTAGAAATTTCATCCTCATCATTGTCCATGAAGCGATCGCGATCTTGCTGACCTTGACCGGAATCATCTTTGCGACGGAAGCGCCAACCCGTTTCTTGCATGGCACCCGAGCGAAGTTTCAAGATGAGATCCTCTTCCACTTCTTCGGTGGTTTCATCGTCTTCCTCATCATCAAAGATAATCTCATCATCGTCTTCCTCACTCACTTCTGGAATGATTTCGGTTTCATTGTAATACACGGTATAACTCATGGTTTCGCCATCCAAACCTTTGGTCTCGATGACCCATTTCACTTCATACCCTTCCCGATCACTTTCTAACAAGGTCGAATGAATGGGGCCCTCTTCGGCTAGGAGTGCCTCAAACATACCAAGGTATTGATGAATGAGTTCCAATTGGTCCTCACTCACTTCACCGAACGAGTCTTCGAGGGGCTGTAAGGAACCGGTGGATAACATTTGCTGGTGGGTGGCGGTGATGCCAACGAGGCTGGTATCCAGCAAAGCCGCCGTTGACAAGACGGAAAAAGAAGCAACATCTTGCGCTTCTGCCATGACAACCTCCCCGTTTTCATTCGGCAAGAACGTAGAACATCCGGAGAGCGTAAGTCCCAGCAATGCAGCGAGGGTTAAGGTTTTTTTCGAAGAAAAAGTAGTCATTTTCATAGATATTCTCCTTTCCTATGGGATCTTTATTGACCCAATCGTTGTTGATACAAGTCTTCCAGTTGAGTGCGTAGTGCCATGCTTTCGGCTTGATAGGTTGAGCGTAAGGTTTGAATGTCGAGCTGATAGGCTTCTTGAAGTCGTTGCAGTTCGGAATCTAGCGTTTCGAGATCGGCTCCCCATTCGACTTCCGCTGATTGCCGTTCCATTTGATACGCATCCCAGCGAACATCACGCGCGAGGCAGAATTCCTCACGTAAAGCATAGGCGATGGAACGAATGGCTGACACTTGATTTTGAATACGATGGACCAACGCTTGATTGCTCATGAGACGATAATGCTCCAGGGGCTGACTTGGATCACTCATCCTCGCAAGATTCATCATCCGTAGTTCTTTCGCGCGAAGACCGGCTTGTTCCGCTTCCAGTTCCAGCGATGCTTCGTATTGACGCGTACGAATCAAGAAATGTTTGCCACGGGTGGCGAGTTGCTCTTGCAACGTTGTTTGCACCAGCTGGTTGACATTTTGTTCCACGGTTTGCCGTGAACTTGTGACATCCACTTCCACCAAGGCTTGTTCGGAGTCTTGAGGCCAAAACCCTAAGCGCAGCATTTCATCCACATAGAGGGCCAGTGCTTGATTCAATGCTAGATGGTCAAGCTGGAGATGAAGTAGGGTGAGCTCACCATCCTCATTCAGCGGATGAACCGCTTGTACGTAATCCCGTTCATTGAGCACAAAGGCGATGCTCGGGTTTACGTCTATGGTCACATACGCTTCGTAAGGGACCCGATCCGTTTCAGCACAGCCCGCAATGCTCCCGAGAAGAAGGATTGAGGTGAACCATACGAGTGGCGAAGAGGGTTTCATCCATAACAACCTCCTAATTCTTGGTTTCAATAATACAACCAACTAACGGAGGAAATTGTTGGTAAAAAAGAGTGAAAGGTTGAACTTTCACTCTTTTATTCATCACTGTCTGTTTCAAATTTGGCGGCCCAGCTTGCTTTCGCAGCATTCCAGTTTGCTTGGTAGCGCGCTTGCTCACTGGTAAACCACGCTTCATCACATTGAGCCTGTAATTGTTGTTGAATGCTTGGAAGGTTGACGCTTGCCACTCGTTCATTGCGGGCATTGCGTTTGCTAGCTCGTTCGGCAGCTACATATTGACCGTAATTGGTCGGTTCCACCGACTCGCCTCGCCACTGTTCCAACGTCGACAAGGACAGATCGTCCCACGTATAATTTTTCCCGTATTTCCCATTCAATTGATTGAGTTTGGCTTCCACGCGATGAC
Organism: Sphaerochaeta sp.; assembly: GCA_041656455.1. Taxonomy (GTDB): domain Bacteria; phylum Spirochaetota; class Spirochaetia; order Sphaerochaetales; family Sphaerochaetaceae; genus Sphaerochaeta. The sequence goes on from JBBADN010000180.1 coordinate 2,152, forward strand.
GGTTTCCAGCACTCGGATGATCCACATATTGTTCATAGAGGGTTCCGAGATTGTCCAAATCCAATTCCAAGGCTTCGTTACGTAGCGGTTGGGTGACATCTCGTTCGGTCATCATTTGTTGCAACCGTCTTACACTTTCGGTTTTTAGGCGATCAACATTCAAGGAAGCATCCAAGGCAAGCAGTTGCTGGACTAAATAATACTTGCCGACGGAGAGATTTGCTTCGCTGGCGGCCACTTTCATTGCGGGCGATCCTTGTCCAGTGAGTACCACTCCAAATAGGGCTTGCTGTTGAAACGCGTGTTCGGCCGCATGTTGCATGGCTTGGCGAAGTTCTATTTCCCATTCCTCGTTCTCATGCACGACCTCTAAGAGGATGGCATTATCGCTGGTTGTGACATCGAGATAACCCGCTTGCGTGGCTTCTTCGATGAATTGAGCAATGGCATCTTCCAACGACTCTCCGACAAGGTCCACCCCGTTCAACACGATGGTAGCAGCTTCGTTGCGGGGGATCTGAACCAATACTTTTTGATTCCCATCAATCATAAGTTCCAAGGAAGGATTAATATCGATTGAAACATAGGCTTCGGTGAGAAGAGGGGCTGCCGGAGGCGTGAGCATTACGACGAGCCCCAGGATGACCGCTGCTGCCAGTCCGCTTAGTCCCAAGACACGGGGAATCCAACGAGTAGGCGTATGCACCGCAGGAACTTGTTCGGTATGTTGTACGATCGATTGAATGGTCGAAAGCTGATCCGGAACATGCTTCCAGGCATTAAGTTGTAATTGGCGTTTCCAATCGTTGCGTTTCATCGAGGATTCCTCCTTTCTATGAGGTTGTTTCGAGCTTCTCGCGCAATTTCGCAAGGGCTTGATGATATTTCCAGGTAATGGTAGGAAGTGGCTGATCGAGCAGCACGGCGACCTCCCGTCGTTTCAATTCGGCAAAGAGGATGAGACTTAGAATGCGGAATTCTTCTTCGGTTAACAATTTCATGGCGAGTTCAATGGTTGGAGACCCCTCATCAATCGTCATTTCTTCACTGCCAAGCATTTGTTCTTGTACGCTGACGTCCATGAGCACTTCGCGCTTGTCGAGTTGCAAGGCATTGAGCGCTAGATTACGGGCGATCGTGAAGGCCCATGCCTTGACATTAGTGCCTATTTGATAGAGTTTCGCTTTGGCATACATTTGCACAAAGACATCTTGGCTAAGGTCCTCGGCCAGCGCAGGTCGCCGTACCAAGGATAAGAGATAGAAATAGATGGGACGCTGTAAGTCATGATAAAGGTCTTCTATGG
>JBBADN010000181.1:0-3448 GCA_041656455.1 Sphaerochaeta sp.
GCGTTTGCGGTTAAACGCATCGAAAACAAAGTGTTCAACTTGAACACCCACTAAGTTCACCCATTCAAGTGGCAGTTGGTATCCAACGATGTATTCACCTTTGTAGTTAAAGGAGTTGTAGAGTTCGCCACTGAGTTCAAACTCCCACGGCTCACTCTTTGTTGCGTTGGAGTAGAAGGTGAAGTTTAACTCTTGGTAGGCGCGAAGAACGACACTCGCCCACGGTGAGTCAAAGATCGCCCCGGTGTCAAACTGCAACGCCGCCCCACCCTTTGCTTTGAGGTAAAGGCCACCGAAGGTATCATCAACCATAGCTAGGTCAGTACTTGATCCTTTAATTAAGCCACCCATTCCAAGAAGGGGGAAATCCCATCCACTTCCAGCAGCAACGCCGAGGTTGATCTCCGCAAGGGCAACGGGGGTTAAGATTGCTTCAACATACCCTTGGCCTGCGATAGGAGAGAGGCCCAGACCGCCTTTCACCTTAAGGTTGTTTCCTTCAAAGAGCGGGCCATCACCTTGGAGCATCGGAATCTTTATTTGGTACGCCACATCGGTTTTAAGGTCCTTGCTATCAGGCCCATACGCACCGGTAAGCTTCGCAGTAAAGGTTCCATCAAGAGCAAAAAGGCTCGCACTCAAACTAACAACAAGAAGAGTTACAAGGATTATTCGCTTCATACTTACTCCTACATAAATCGAATGGATGTCCAAATTATACCACACCTACGCCCCGGTGTAATACCATTGAACCCTTATTTCAACACATCCATCATCACTTCAAAGAGTTCACCACTCTTCAGCGAATACTTAGTTTTTTGATCAAGGACTCCTTGAAGAACTAAGAGGCGGAACGTTTGAAGATCCATCGCAATCTTTGGCTTCTTTGGAAGGTTGGAATCAAGGGCGATGTGGAGGTAATCACCAGGAATTACGTTCTTGGCGTTAAAGGCAGTAATCGCATCAATTTGGTCTCTACTCAATGGAACAACGACGATTGGAGAGACCCAGTCGGCGGAGGATAAAAGAGATCGAACACTTCGTGAGTAATCGCCAGTGAGGACATCGAGGACTTGTTTAGGGAGCATATCTCGCTCTGCTCCAGTAGTTCGAGCACGATACGGCCAGAAGACGGAGAAGAAGGAGCTCGATGAAACCCTTCCCTCTTCGATGCTTCCTTCTTTAATGAGGCGGTCGATCATCATGGCCCCGTTGGTCTTATACTTGGCTTGGACACTCGTAAGAATCCATTCATAGAGTGAGTCATCAGCGGTGGAAAGATTTCGATCAACATACAATGGGGGGTTCTTATACTCATCGATGAAAGAAAGAACTTCCTGATTCTCTTCGGCGTTCACTGTGGAGATAAGGCGATAGGAAATTGAGTCAATTGCTTTGTTTTTCACTGAGAGGTCAATAACGCCCACGTAGCTGCCCCACGCCCCAGTTTGAGTGATGTAGGTGTTGTTCTCGACGATGTAATTACTAAGGCGGGTGTGGGAGTGGCCCCCAACGATTAAATCAATGCCATCCACTGCTCGGGCAACTTCAATGTCTCGGTCGGTCCCAAGGTGGGATAATAGCACAACGATATCCGCTTTTTTGCGGACCTTTGGAACTAACTCTTTTAAGACGTCTTCAGCACTGAGGACCTTTGTCTGAAAGGACTTTACGTAGTCGTTGGTCACTACGCCAATAACAGCAACCTTCACCCCACCGCGGGTAAAGATTTCATACTCTTTAATCGGGGAGAGCTTCTTAAACTCTTTGGTAGTGGGAACTGGGTTAAAGGTGAGGTTTGCCGCTAAGGTTGAGAACTTCGCTGGCTTGAGGATATTAAGGAGCCACGAAAGGCCGTAGTCGAACTCATGGTTCCCTAATGTGATCGCATCAAAGCCAAGAAGGTTTAACAAATGAACGTCAGTGAGACCGCGATACCCATACAAAGGAAAGCGGTCGTAGTCGATCTGTTCAAAGGTGAGGTACTCACCCCCACTGCCGGTGACGAAGTCTCCCGCGTGGAGGGTCAAGACGTCTTTTCGGTCGCCTCTAATGTCATCGATGATCGTCTTCCATCGCGCAGCGCCACCAAATTCCCGACTCTTAAATTCATCACTTCCCGCTAGGAGGTGGGAGTGGGTATCGTTCATATGGACAATAGTGAACGTGCCATCTTTGGCACCTACAAGTCCAATGCTAAAAACAGCAACAAGAATGAGTACAATCGTTCGTTTGTTAGTCATGGGCTTAGCCTAACACAATTTCCGGTTCCATCGTTACCTCAGAAACCATCGATTTTGAGATGAGGCAGTGTTTTTTGGCTTTTTCTAATAAGAGAATCCCTTTTTCCCGGTCTTTCTCTTCCCGGATGACCAGTCGAGGGCGAATAACGATCTTTTCAACGAACATCCCGCGATCAAGAGTACCAAGGGTACCTTCAGCTTGGGAGGAATATGCAAGAAATTCAAAGCGCGACTTCTCTGCAATTGCTAAGAACGTCGTCATCAAACACACCTCAGCAGCGCCAATGAAGAGGTGCTCGGGTGACCAGATTCCCGGATGACCACCAGGGAAGTTTGGTGGGGTTGCCACTTCCATCGTGGGTAAGCCATGGGAGGACAAAGCTCCTTTGCGTGCCTTGGTCCACTCAAGCGTTGTTATATACGTATGATTATCACTCATGATCATGACTCCTTTGTTCAAGGATACTCACACCTCCTAAAGAAGGCTAGAGGAAGCGGCCTAAGAAGGCAAACGCCTCTTCTTGCATTTCTTCATCAAAGAGGTGAACGTCATCGTACGCTGTAAATGTAAAGTGATCGGGATGATCATGATAAAACGACTGAATCCGGGTGCTGCTTTCTTGCGCTTCACTGAAAGTAAAGAGATCGTCCTTCATTCCGTGTTGGATTAACAAAGGCTTTGGGGCGTGGGCGTAGAGGAGCTCCCCAAACTCACCAAGGTGGCTCAAAGCCGGGGCGTAGGCGATCCACGTATGCCGATTAGCTTTATTGAGCACTAAATCCTTAAACGTAGTCATAAACCCCACGACAAAGCTTGCTTGAATTTGTGGTGATACTGCACTGAGTAATACACTGCGTAGTCCCCCGAGACTTAGCCCTCCACAGCCGAGGCGCGAACTATCAACAAGAGGATGGGTACCAAGGATATCAAGGGAAACTAAATCTTCAGCGACAGTATACCCTGCCCACGTATAGCCACCACTGAGGAGTACTTTAGCAATTAGGTGTTCTAAACTTCGAGCAAGGGCGTTGTATCCCTCACGGTGAGAGAGTGAATCATCGAGGGTAGAATCAAGATTTTCATAGGCTCCACCTTCGGTTACTGCTAAAGGAGGGGTAAGTAATTCAGCGATAAGTGAAGGCGAAAGATCACTGACTTTGATTCTTCGGCTCTCAAAGCCGAAGAGATCAGGGACAAAAACAAC
>JBBADN010000182.1:0-3443 GCA_041656455.1 Sphaerochaeta sp.
TAAAAACAAATTGTTACACCATGGACATGTTTGTAATTTTCTGCTAGGCTCCTTTCAAAGAGGGAACGCCTATGCAGATTGCATTAGTTGGATATGGAAAAATGGGCAAGATCATTGAAGATCTCGCCTCCGATGGTGGGCACACCATTTGTTCAATCATCGACCCCCATGTTGATGGGGCATTCGGTGAGTTGAGTGTTGAACACCTCAAAGACGCTGAGGTCGTCATTGATTTTACCCACCCGAGTGTTGCCCTTGAGCACATTCGGTTTTATAGCTCAATGAAGATTCCTGCTGTCATCGGAACAACGGGGTGGTATGAGAACCTCCATGAGGTCGCCTCCTTGGTTGCCGCTGATCAAAGCACGATTCTTTACAGCGGGAACTTCTCCCTTGGCGTTGCGCTATTTTTACGCAGTGTTTCGTATGCAGCCTCACTCTTTGGCAAAAGCGGCCACTACGACGCTGCCCTTATCGAAACTCACCACAATCAAAAAGCAGATAGTCCCTCAGGAACCGCAGTGATGCTTGCCAATGAGGTACTTTCAGCGTTTGCAGATAAAAAACGAATTGACTACGAGGCCCAGCACCAAAAACGCGGTGCTGATGTCCTTCACGTCTCGAGTTTGAGAGTTGGAAGTGTTCCCGGTACCCATACCGTGATCTTCGATTGCCCCGAAGATACCGTAGAATTGACCCACACCGCCCGCAGTCGCAATGGATTTGCCACCGGAGCTTTAGCAGCCGCTGCGTGGCTCATTGATCAAAAACCCGGTCTCTATACGTTAGAGGATATGGTTGATGCGGTGTTTTTGAAGAAGGAGAAGAAGTAATGCGAACGATCGATTTTAGGGGGGTTCACACCGCCCTTGTTACCCCCTTCACTGCGAAGGATAATGTAGATGAAGAAGCGTTAGAAGCGATTATTGAAAACCAAATCACCGAAGGCATCAGTGGTCTCGTACCGTGTGGAACTACTGGTGAATCGCCGACGCTCAGCCACGATGAACACGACCGAGTTATTGCCCTGACGGTAAAATACGCCAATGGCCGGGTTCCCGTCATCGCTGGGACTGGCTCAAACGCCACCGATGAAGCGGTTCGGCTCTCCCGCCACGCCCAGCAAGTTGGCGCTGACGCAGTCTTGCTTGTCAGCCCCTATTACAATAAACCCACCCAAAAGGGGCTGTATCAGCACTTCAAGGCAATCGCCGATAGTGTCGATATTCCCTGTATCCTCTACAACATCCAAGGTCGCACTGCGGTGAATATTGAAACGGCCACCGTTGTAGCGCTTCAGGAATCGTGTTCGAATATCGTTGGAGTGAAAGAGGCGAGTGGAAATATCGATCAAATGCAAAGCGTCATCGACGCATCAAAGAAAGGATTCTTCATCTTAAGTGGTGATGATAATATAGCCCTTGCGCTCATCGAACGGGGTGGGCACGGAGTAATCAGTGTTGCTTCGAACCTCATCCCGGGGCATATCTCAACGATGGTCGCCCACGCCCTAGGTGGTGAAATTGCTCAAGCAAAGGCGATGGAAGCCCAGCTCGGAGAGTTCTTCCACTCGTGCTTCTTAGAGACCAACCCCATTCCCATTAAGACGGCGATGGCGCGCTACGGGTGGTGTAATGAGTCATTCCGCCTTCCGCTCTGCACCTTTGAAAGCGAAGCGAAGCGGGCGCAGTTGTACAAAGAATTAAACATACTAGAGAGTAAAGGAATTGTTGGAGGATTGAATGGCAACGGTAAATAAGGCGTTTCGAGCATTGGCAAGCGGGTACCTCTTTCCTGAGATCAACCGAAGGGTCCGCTTTTGGCAGACCAACAATCCTGGTAAGGATGTCCTTCGCCTCGGTATTGGAAATACCACTGAAGCGCTTCCTCTTGCGTTGCGGGAGGCGATGATTGAGAAGATCAACGAACTTGGTGATCGTGAAACCTACACTGGTTACGGTGATGAGCAAGGGGACACGTATTTGCGCGAGGGTCTTGTTGAGTACTACAAGAAGTTTGGTGTTGAACTAGAAAGCAGTGAGGTCTTTGTCAGTGATGGGGCGAAGAGTGATGCGGCAAATATTCAAGCAATCTTCGCCACTGATTCAATCATCGCTGTCACTGATCCTGCGTATCCAGTCTACGTTGATTCCAACGTTGCCTCTGGACGCTCTCGAGGGTGGGATGAGAGTCGGGGAATGTACCACGACCTTGTCTACCTCTCCTGCACCGAAGAGAACAGCTTTATTCCGCCGCTACCGAGTGAGCGAGTTGATTTGATCTACCTGTGTAACCCAAACAACCCAACGGGGGCGGTGATGAACCACGCCCAGTTGAAAGAGTTTGTTGAGTACGCTAGGGCCCATAAGAGCGTAATCATCTACGATAGTGCGTACAGCGAGTACATCACTGAAGAGGGGTATCCTCACTCGATCTACGAGATCGAAGGGGCGAAGGAGTGCGCAATTGAGCTCTCTTCGTTCTCCAAGTTCTCTGGCTTTACTGGCGTTCGTCTCGGGTGGACGATCGTCCCAAACACCTTGATGTGCGCCGATAGCACCAAAGGGGAGCTGAATCGCCTCTGGAATCGCCGGCAAACAACGTTCTTCAACGGCGCGAGTAATATCGCCCAGCGTGGCGGCTTTGCCGCCCTCAGCGGCGAGGGGCACAAGCAAAGTCGCGCCCTTGTTGCCTATTACTTAGAAAACGCCCGCCTTATCCGCGAAGGCCTTGAGGCAAAAGGCCTGACGGTCTACGGTGGGGTAAATAGCCCGTACATCTGGGCAAAAACCCCCAATGGCCTCGATAGTTGGCGCTTCTTTGACCAACTCCTTGATCAGTGTAACGTCGTTGTTACCCCGGGTGGAGGTTTTGGGCCAGCGGGGAAGAACTTTATTCGCGTTTCGGCGTATAATCATCGAGAGAATGTCGTCATAGCGATGCGCATGATTCAGGAGCACTTAACGATATGAGCAGTAAACACCTTCCCCTTGGTCACGGTGAACTCTTAGAGCTCGCCTATAAACTTCCAACGCCTTTTTACCTCTACGATGAGCAGGCGATCATCGAGAACTTCCGCGCCTTTAAAGAGCACTTTGCATGGGCGCCGAACTTTAAGAACTACTTTGCCGTTAAGGCGTGCCCCAACCCAACGATTATAAAAGCCTTGGCGGCGGAAGGAAGCGGTGTTGACTGCTCAAGTTTGCCGGAGCTACTACTCAGTGAAGCGGTTGGGCTACGTGGTGAAGATATTATTTTCACCTCCAACGATACTCCCGCCAATGAGTTTAAAAAAGCGTATGAAATGGGGGCGATCCTCAACCTTGATGACATCACCCACATTCAATTCCTTGAAGATACTTTAGGCGAGTTTCCCCAGACGATTTGCTTTCGCTACAACCCCGGGCCCGAACGCACCGGAAACGCCATTATTGGCAACCCCG
>JBBADN010000183.1:0-3421 GCA_041656455.1 Sphaerochaeta sp.
TGGGGATTAAGCGCAAAACGATGTTCATGAGCAAGAGTCTTAATAGCATTTTTGACCTCTTCTGAAATAAGGGGGCTATCGTTTAATGCTCGTGAAACCGTTGATTGTGATACTCCAGCAAGCTTTGCTAAATCTTTAGAAGTTATCATTATTCTCCCTAATGCAATCGTATGCATAATATAAAAACGCCATAGAGTTTGGTCCAAATTAGACTATTCTCTATGTGCAATCGTATGCATAGTGTATCAGTCTATAGTTTTCTGTCAAGGAAAACTTTTAAGGAGATCATTGCTAGGATAAATTGAAGCGAAGCGGCCAACTATTGCGAATAGGGGGTATGAAGTATATATCCCTAATCCTTCTTAGTACCCTCGCCTTGTTGGCAGTAATTAGCTGCAGTGACCCCAGTACGGTCGTATTCAACCCCTTTACTGGGCGTGATTCTACCCCACCTACCCTTCTTTCAATAGCGATGCGCACTTCAATCGAGGCGGTACTCACCTTCGATGAGAACGTCATCATTAAGGCCGAGGCGTTTAGTGTTGAAGACAACAAGATTCAGAGTGTGAGCGTGTGGGACAATGAGGTAGTCATCACATTTTCTAAGCCTTTGGTCTTTGGAGTAGCGACTCCTCTTAATGGACGCGTTCAGGACTTTGGGGGAAATTCGATGCGCTTCACAATTCACCTCTGGGCTAAGAACGAACACATTCCCTCACTAATTATCAATGAGTTCTCCACCAAAGGCAGTGAGAACCACCCCGACCGCGTTGAGCTTTACGCCCAGGGGTCAGGGAATTTAGCGGGGGTGCGGATCGAGGGAGTCAATGACTCCTTCATCTTTGGCGATTACCCCGTCAAGGCGGGGCAGTACATCGTCGTTGTCTTTAGCAAAGGAACTCTTCAAGAGGGGGCGTTTGTCTCCATAAACCAAGCGGGCCTAGCAACGAATAACGGGTATATCTGCCTCTACACTTCACCAGAGTGGGATGCAACGTTAATCGACTGCGTGATCTACTCAACGATGGAGGCGGTTACCCACAACGGGTTTGGTTCGAAAGCTGTTGCTGAAAAAGCCCAAGAACTCTTTTTAGCAGGCCACTGGAGTGGTGCCTTAGGAAGTGATGCGATTGATATCAGTAAAGCAACAGCGACCCGTTCAGTGAACCGGTCGCTCTTAGGCGACACCAATAGTGCCGTCGATTGGTACATCTGTGCGACAAGTAACGCGAGCTTTGGATCAGTGAACTCGACTAATCGCTTTGACTAAAGGTATTGTTCGACAAAGCCCTCAATAACTGAAAGACTCGCCGCGCCGAGGCGCTGGCCGACGACTTCACCATCTTTGAAGACCATGAGGGTAGGAATTGAGTTGATGTTATAATCGTTGGCAATTGAGCCCGCGTCATCAACGTTGACTTTTGCTACGATTAACTTACCCTCGTACGTTTGGGCGATTTGCGCGACTGCGGGAGCGATGATCTTACACGGCCCGCACCAGGGCGCCCAGAAATCGACTAAGACCGGCAGCTTCGCTTCCAATACTTCTTGCTTGAAATTGTCCTGCGTGACGATGATTTCCATTACACTCATCTCTCCTTGCTGGTCAATAATACAAAGAATATGGCGAAAAAGAAAGGGTAGATTGTTTTGATGCGGTATATTCACTGGTTTGGCTAAAGCCTGATAATTCTACTCTTTTCCTAGGATATAGCCATGACTTTTCCAAAGTAAAGGAGTATATTTGAAGAGTAAGGAGGTCTCTTATGGACCAACGATTGGATTACTACGCTACCTCCCCCGATGGAGCGAAAGGATTAATGGAAATCGAGAAATACGTGCGCAAGAGTGGCCTTGAGCACACCTTACTCGAATTGATCAAGATGCGCTCGAGCCAAATCAACGGTTGCGCCTACTGCCTCGATATGCACTCAAAAGACGCCCGGAAAGCTGGCGAAAGTGAGCAGCGCCTTTATGGGTTAAACGCGTGGCGGGAAGCACCATATTACAGTGACCGCGAACGCGCCGCCTTAGCGTGGACTGAGGCGCTGACCTTAGTAAGTCAAAGCCACGTAAGCGATGATGTCTACCAAGAAGCTCGAAAGTACTTCAGCGAAAAGGAGCTCGTTGATTTAAGCTTCGCCATTGTCGCAATTAACAGCTGGAACCGCATGGCAATCGCCTTCCGCTCCACTGCAGGAAACTACCAAGCGTAGAGTACCGCTTCGGACCGTAAAGGGGACTTCATCACCACAAGGGATTGAGTCCTCTTTTTTTGTCCGTAATACACCTACCATTCTCAAGAAAGAGGGATTACCATGGGTGTATGAAGATCATCACCACGACAGCCAAAGAAGGCAGTTTGCATTTGTTGCCCAACAAAAAGGCGTTAGACATCATTATTGATCCTGCTGATTACATCGGAGTAAAACGGGCAGCAAGTGATTTAGGAAAAGATTTTTTTCGTGTTTCAGCAAGTACTGCCCACGTCGTTGAAGAATCACAATCAGAAACGGCCATTATTGCCGGTACTTACGGAAAGAACCGGATTATAACAGAGTTGGTTGATCGGGGGGAGCTTGATCGAAGCCTGCTGGCAAACACCCCTGAAGCGTTTATTATTACCGTCATTGATCACCCAACCACTACCCTTGATCGCGCCTTAGTCATTGCCGGTAGCGATAAGCGCGGAACAATATACGGCATCTACGAAGTATCGGCCCAACTTGGAGTACACCCCTGGCACTTTTGGCTCGATGTACCGCCTACCCAACACCAAGATCTCTACGCCCTTAAAGATGTCGTCATCGCTGACTTCCCTCGGGTGCGCTACCGCGGGATCTTTCTTAACGATGAAGCACCAGCTTTGACGAATTGGATTCGCAACACCTACGGTGATGTCCCGCCTTCCCTCGATCCTCCAATTCCCGAAGGTATTGCCCGATATGGGCACGAGTTCTACACAAAGCTCTTTGAAGTCATTTTGAGATTAAAAGGCAACTTCCTCCTCCCCGCTATGTGGAACAATGCATTTTTTGAAGATGACCCAGAAAACGCCCGTCTCGCAGATGAATACGGCATTGTGATGGGCACGAGCCACCAAGAGCCGATGACGCGCGCCCAGCAGGAGTGGGATCGGCGCTATCGAAACACCCATGGACACTGGGATTACTCCCGTCACAGTGACCTCCTAAAAGAGTTTTGGAAGGAAGGCATTGAGCGAAACAAGGCGTATGAGACGGTTGTCACCATTGGCCTGCGCGGGGCAGATGATACCCCGATGGCTGAAGGGGGGATTAAGGAAAACCGGGCACTGTTGGAGCACATTGTTGACGAGCAAAGAAAAATTATTTCTGAAGTAACCCAAAAGCCAGCTAGTGAAACACCTCAGCTTTGGTGTTTGTATAAGGAAGTCCAACAC
>JBBADN010000184.1:0-3384 GCA_041656455.1 Sphaerochaeta sp.
CGGAAGGGATTGGGTTGTCCAAGCAGGATCGAATGAGAAAGTACTCGCTCTACGTCCGTTACGAGGAGGCGATGAGCTGGTGTATTTGGCTCCTGAGCTTGAGAAAGAGGCAGTCCATCAGGCAATTTTCGATGATCCTAAACCATCACAGCTTACCAATATGCGTTCTGCCTCCCTCTTTCGTAATGCTCTGCTCCTCAAGCTTCGTAGTGGTGCAGGTCCGTTTCGCTCCTTTGGTAAAATTTCTGTTGAACCCAGAACATATCAACTAGTGCCTCTCTTGATGGCTTTGAAAATGGATCCCGTGCGACTCTTAATCTGCGACGATGTGGGTATCGGTAAGACCATTGAGGCTGGCTTAATTGTCCGTGAGCTCTGGGACCGATTTGAGATTGATCGCTTTGCTGTATTATGTCCCCCTCATCTAGTCGAGCAGTGGGTTGGAGAACTTCAGGACCATTTTAATTTTCCAGCAGTAGCCTTAACTTCTTCTTCAGTCGCTTCGCTAGAAAGAACACTTCCAAGGGGACAGTCATTGTTTGATTACCACCCAGTTCTTGTGATCTCTTTAGATTACATCAAAAATCCAAGACATCGGGAAAACTTCCTCTCTACAGCACCCAACTGTATCATAGTCGATGAGATTCATACCTGCACCAGCAAGGGTAAGACCCAACAATTGCGATACGAGCTTCTGAAGAGACTTTCAGAGGATAAACGTCGCTCGTTAATCATGCTTACCGCAACACCGCACTCAGGCGATGATGAGGCATTCCATAATCTTTTGGGACTCCTTGATGAAAAATACCAAGCACTTGGACCAAATACTGAGCAAGATAAAAAACTAAGGGAATCTCTTGGAGAGCAGCTTGTCCAACGTCGAAGGATTGATATCACAGAATGGGATGATCAATCAATCTTTCCAACCCGTAATGTTGCGGAGGTATCCTATCGTTTAGACGAACAGTGGCGTACTTTTTTTGAGGACGTACGAATCTATTGTGCTACCTTAGCCCAGACTTACGAGGATGCTCGGAGTCGGGTGGGCAAGATGATATGGTATTCAATTCTTGCATTGTTCAGGTGCGTCTCTTCGAGTCCCGCGTCGGCAGTGAGTGCACTCACCACACGGTTGAAGAACATCAATGACGAACCAGTGAGCATGGATTTAGAGGAAATTCTTGACGATGAAGCGGTGGATTTTGCCATCAGTGATGCAACGCCAACCCAACTCTTTACCGAAACGGAAGAACTTACAAAACTTTTAAAACAAGCTAAGAGACTAATAGAAAGGCGCGATCCGAAGATCGATGCGTTGGTTGGGCATCTCAAGGGGCGAGTTATTAAGGATGGATTCAGGCCGGTAGTCTTCTGTAAATACATTGCTACTGCGAAGTATGTAGGAGAGAAGCTCAAAGAAGCGTTTCCCAAGCACCAGATTGACGTAATAACCGGAGAACTCTCAGCTGAAGAGCGTCAAGAACGAATAGCACTGTTGACAGAACACAAGGAAATCATCTTGGTTTCTACCGATTGCCTAAGTGAAGGCATCAACCTACAGGAGCGTTTCAATGCTGTGCTTCATTATGATTTAGCTTGGAATCCAACTCGTCATGAACAGCGAGAAGGCAGGGTTGACCGTTTCGGGCAAAAGAGTTCTGAAGTGCGCTGTACGATGATTTACTGCGAGGATAATCCAATTGATGGATTTATTTTCAATGTCATTCTCCGCAAAGCGGATATAATCAAGAAAGATCTCGGCATCCTTGTACCAATTCCTGAAAACAATGAAGCCATCAGCAATGCATTGGTACAAGCTTCATTGTTGCGAAAATCTTTCAGAGGTGAGGATGATCAACTTACCTTTGACTTTGGGGAAATAAAAGAAGTAACTGATGTTTTTGAGACCCCATGGATTGATGCTCAACAGAAGGCAAAGGCCAATCGAACAATCTTTGCTCAACGTTCTCTCCACCCAGAGGAGGTTATACCAGAGTGGAGGGAGGAGCAGCAATTGTTAGGGTCCTCTGAAACAATCTGGCAGATGATTTCGATGTTGCTCTCCCGCCTTGGCATTGCTCCAAATGAGAGGCTGGAAAAAGAATTCGAAATTGACCCGACGAGCCTCCCTGAAGAACTAAAATTACGATTTGCTGAAGCTTCCTACCTGAAGCCATTTAGGCTTTCACTAAAGAATCCCGCTCCTGAAGGAGCACAATTCATCCATCGTAGTCATCCCGTCGTAGATATCTTCAGCGACTACATCGTCGAGAACACCCTAGATGAGCACAATGAGAAGCCTGTCGGAGGAAGGGCCGCAGTTATTGAAACTTTAGAGGTTGATCAGGTGTATCTGCTCTTTATGATTCGTCTTCGCCACCAGATAATTACAAGAATTGAGGATATGACTCGACATTTGATGGCTGAGGAGGTAATCCTCATCGGAGCACAAGGCATGAATGCTCCACGATGGATTGAAGAGGAAGATGCTTTAGCTCTTCTGCTAAACGAACCCTCTGCTACCCTGCCTAAGGCAATCCAAGAAGAGACGATGATGCAAGCTTTGGCATTCTATAGCTCTGAACACAAAGCGATTGAAAAGATCTTTAGAGAGCGGGCAGAACGGCTTCTAGAACATAATAGGAGAGTTCGTTCAGCAGCATCGGCGAGGGGGAGCGTGACTGTTAATCCATGCTTCCCGGCTGATTTGATGGGAGTCTATGTGTTGCTTCCATCGGTCGATGCTTTATAAGGAGAAGGAAATGGCGAGACGTAACAATCATGGCATAACGTGGCAAACCATTCGCCTGGAAGGAGCGTTGCTCCTCCCAGACCTCCTTGAACAGATTACCAAGAACGGGGCGACCCATCAGAAAGAGAGTGAGTATCAGATTCCAATGGGCTTAAGGATGATTGAGGAGATTGGCCGATCTTATCAAATTGCTCGTGCCCTGCATGCTGACTTCAAGATGCGTAGGCGTTTGTCGAACCAAGATGCATTCCAACTTACCGAAACCTTTTTTACTAAGTTTATGGGTAACTGCCTTGGCTGGAACTCATTTAAGAAAGAGAGAGTCCGTCGAATAGGCGAGTATCATTTCCCAATTCAACGTATCGCTTACGGTGATGTTCCGCTTAGTATTGGCCCATACGACATCCCCCTAGATGCTACCGATCAGCGCTTTGCAGTGGGAGGCAAGAAAGAGCGTAACCGCTCTCTTTTCCAGATGGTGCAAGAGTATCTCAACGCAGTGGGCAAGAGTTCATGGGGAATTATTTCCAATGGTAACGTGATTCGTCTTTTGCGTTTTTCTCCTACGCTTGCAAGACCGCAGTATCTTGAGTTTGACCTCCATACAATTCTTGAGGATGATCACTATGCTG
>JBBADN010000185.1:0-3356 GCA_041656455.1 Sphaerochaeta sp.
GTACTGGTAAAGAAGAAGACGTTAAATTCTTTGGCTATCCCCTCGTTCCTGAGAAGGATATGCTCTTAATCTTAGCTGGAGCTGACCAAACAGGGCGAATCTTAGAGGCGATTAACAATCTCCCAATTCTTTCAACACCGGGAACTGGCATCGCCTTCTGTGTTGATGTTGAGCGCTTTATGGTCTTCGGAGCGCCACAAAACTCAATGTTCTAATCTCGAATTTGATGGACAAACCCATAGCGGTAGTGTAAAACTACAGTTATGGAATTACTGTCAAAAAGGCCATTTTTCACCCGAATCGCCATCCCCACTTGGGGACGGTACATTACCCGACGCAATAACGTCGTTGGTGAAGGCCTTGAAGCGATGGCTGAGATTAAGCCCCCATTTCTTGTTCTCTGTAACCACGCCCATACCCTCGACCCTTTTTTTGTATCAATTCTCAGTCCCGTCCACATCCGCTGGGTCGCCGGAGCGTACCTTTTTAAGCTCCCCTTTTTAGCAATGCTCCTCCACCACCTCGTTGGTGCGATCAGCAAACAGCAGGGGCGCAGTGACATGCACATGATGCGCCAAATCACTGCTGCGTTTAAGAAAGGGGATGTGGTTGGAATCTTCCCCGAAGGAACCCGAACGTGGGATGGGGAGCCGATGGGCTTTGACCCTTCACTCGCTAAGCTGATTAAACTCTTCAAAGTTCCCGTCGTCCTCTTAAACTTCGAAGGCCTCTACG
Organism: Sphaerochaeta sp.; assembly: GCA_041656455.1. Lineage (GTDB taxonomy): Bacteria > Spirochaetota > Spirochaetia > Sphaerochaetales > Sphaerochaetaceae > Sphaerochaeta. The sequence continues at coordinate 736 of JBBADN010000185.1, forward strand.
GGATCAAACCCCGCTGGACCGATTACCGCCGCCGAGGAAGAGTCACCCTGCGCTTTAAGAGCGTCCTCACTGTTGAAGAAGCGAAGGCGATGAGTGTTGATGAGCTCTATGCTCACTTAAACAATGAACTCAGCTTCTCCTTCCGCTCTTGGCAAAAGGTAAAGAACTCCCCCTTTGTTGGCAAGCGCGCCGCCGAAGGCGTTGAAAAGGCACTCTACCTCTGTCCCTCGTGTAAAAAAGGATCAACGATTCAAGGTGAAGGGCGAACTATTACCTGTAAGAGCTGTAACCTCTCCTACACCCTTAATGAATACGAGCGCCTTGAATCCAACACTGAAAAAAAGCCCCGTTTTGATGACATTGCGGCGTGGCGGGTGTGGCAGAGGTCCTACCTTCAGGCCTACCACCCATCCTTTCCCCCTGATGAGGGAGCCCTCTTTCAAACGGGCGATGAGAAGCAGTTACAGACGATTGCAAAGACCTTCACTCTTGTTCTTAAGCCGACTCAGATGGTCTTAACTACTAAAGGGAAAACGTACATCTTTGACTTTGACTCCATTGAATCCATGATCATTAACGCAAAATCAACGTTAGAGTTTTACGCTCAAGGAACGCTCTATCGAATCCGAATTAAGCCCCATCTTTCAATTTTGAAATATCTTGAACTCTATACAACGTTCGCTGCTAAGGAGGCAACATCATGAACTGGAACTTCTTCTTCCACGTTGGAATTATATCGTTCGCCCTGCTTCTCTCTGCTCTCATTCGAGCTCGGGTTCGATTCTTCCAGCGCTACCTTATTCCACCACCAATCTTAGCGGGCCTCTTTCTTCTGCTGTTCTACAACTTTGGGGCTCCTCGCCTTGGCCTAAGGAGTGACTTCCTTGGCGACCTCGTCTACCACCTCTTAAACATCTCCTTCATTTCAATGTTGCTCCGCGTCTCGCCAAAAGCGAAGCTTAAAGATCAAACACGTCGAACCCTCGCCTCCAACGTAACAGCAGTGATGGGCCAGTACGGCCTTCAGGCGTTCTTTGGCCTCCTTGTCACTGCCCTCCTCATCGCAGTGTATGATAAGAGCCTTTTCCCAGCGATTGGCTACACCCTGCCCCTGGGCTTTGAGTTAGGCCCCGGTCAGGCGTACTCAATCGGGATGGGATGGGAACCGATGGGCTTTCGGGGAGCATCTTCAGTGGGCCTGACGATGGCGGCCATCGGCTTCCTCGTTGGCTCCTTTGGTGGAGTAATCCTCATTAACCAAGGTATTAAGCGCGGCTGGCTCGCTAAAGGCGATGCCGCCCGAATTAACAACAAGAGTGTTCGCACTGGCTTCTTCAGTCGCTTAGAGAGCGAGCGTCCGATCGGGGCGTACCTCTCTACTGATGGCGAATCCCTCGACTCATTTACCTACCACATCGCCATCGTGATGCTCACCTACCTTATCAGCTGGGCGTTCTTAACGGGCCTCTCATTCCTCCTTGGCCTTATCGGTCCGATGGGAACGGAGCTCGCCGATTCCTTGTGGGGCATTAACTTCATCTTCTCCTCCTTCTGTGCCCTTGGAGTAAAGATGCTAATGCGCGCTGCTGGAATTGAAACAACGATTGATAACGCAACGTGTAACCGTATCAGTGGTCTTTCCGTCGACCTCACCGTTGCTGCAAGCCTTGGGGCGATTAGCCTCGTGGCCGTGCGAGGCTACTGGGTTCCGATTCTAGCCCTATCAGTCACGGGAATAATTATCACTGCCTTCATTCTTCCGTGGTACACCTCCCGTCTTTACGACGACCATCAATTCCTCCGGATGCTCCTCCTGTACGGAACGGCAACGGGAACACTCCCCACTGGGTTAGCGCTCCTTAGGGTAGTAGACCAAGAGTTTGATACCCCGGTGGCGACAGACTACCTCTATTCGGTAGGAATCGTCTTCATCCTCGCCATACCCTTTATTTTGACGATTAACCTACCCGCCTTTTCGATTACCAAGAATAACCCCTCGCTCTTCTATCTGACGATTCTTGTAGCTGGGTTGTATTTGCTTGGCTCATTCATCGCCTACCTCATTCTTGCAAAGAAGAGGTCGTTCATCCAACCGAAGAAACTCTTCTACGTTGAGTAACCATTGAGCGCTTCTTTGAAAGGGGAAGCGCCTTCTTTTTCCCAAAACATAACGTAACTTCTCCAAACGTCACATATATTACCTAAATTCCGTAATTTACCCCTTATTTTACCTTGTTCAATCGTTCTTAAAGAGGCTAGTATCGATTGGGGCAGTACGGATGCGCGTAAAATTATTGATAAAATCCAAGCCATATATTCTCATTTTTCCCGCTTTATTATTGGTGGTGCTCTTTAGTTATGTCCCCTTCATTATCACCCTGATAAACAGCCTTCACGCAGTCTCCCTCAGCGGTAAGCGCCTTGGCTTTGTCGGCCTTGCAAACTTCCGCCGCCTCTTTGATAGCCAATCGTTCCACGCAAGTCTGACAAACACAATTCGCTTCACCCTCTTCTTCGTCCCAACGAATATTATCGTAACGCTCTTCGCTGCTGTTCTCTCCAACCGTAAAGGGTGGTTGGCAAACCTCAATCAAATCTTCTTCTTCCTCCCGATGGCAGTG
>JBBADN010000186.1:0-3335 GCA_041656455.1 Sphaerochaeta sp.
CAGTGAGTACGGCGATGATGAAGAGTATGTGATTAACTTCGCAGTCGCTTCTTCCGCCTTGAAGCACTCGATCGGCGGAGACTTCAACTTGACGACCCTCAGTGAAGTGAAGGCGCTCGTCAAAGGCGATGGATCAGGACGGGTTCAGCGCTAACTTCTTAGCGCGTGGAAATAAAGCTCTTCGGTGGCCAAGGCAACCTTGGTCACAGCGAAGGGCTTTTCTTTTGGGTAAATGTAGTACGTATCCTCCAGCGTTGATAGGTCGATGCAATCACCTTTCTTCTTATACTCATACTCAATGTGGCAGCTGTACATCGAAAGCGGCTCCTTCTGAAGGAAGAGCCCTTCAGCTTCTAAGGTGAAGCCCGAACTATCGTGCTTCAAATGCCCCATTCCCAAGGGGATGTATCCCCGGGCGTTGGGCAGTGCTTCAACGTACACTGGAGTATCGAGGAGGTACGTTCCCCGTTCAATCTCCGCTCGAACATTTGCCCGCTCCCACTCATACCAATCGGGGATGTGCGTAAACTCCGTAACGAGCTCTTTTTCATCAGTTGCTGGCTTTGTTGCTTTAAGCTCGCCGTAGATTCCCATCTCCCACTCTTTACTACACGCCTTACACGCGAGGCGGGCGCCTTTGGAGTACAGCTCATACTCGGTGTGGCAGTGGGCGCATTGGTAGAGGATTTTCTCCAACCCCTCGGCGCGGTTCTTAAACGGGATGGCGATGTGATTCTCCTTCTGCCACCGATACTCATCATATTCAAACGCGGCTCGAATCCGCTCATTCAGCGTTGCCACTGAAAGATCCTTTATCTCTTCTTTACGGGCAACGAGAAAGAGGTCGCTTGCGATTGGGACTCCCCGCTTTTTTAAATTCCACGGCGGACTGTTGAGGTAGTGACCGTGCATATTCAGCATCACCACATCAACGCCCATGAGCTTGGCGATCTTCCCCAACGAATCGGGGAGGACAGCGGTTGTTCCACAGAGGGAGTAGCGCGCCTCGGGATAGAGGGCGAGGACGTTCTTCTGATGATGAAGAACTTCTTTAATCTGGCGGACTAATTGAAGGTCGTTGGTGAACTTGCGCTTACAAATTCCCCCAGCGTTCCTCAGTAGCCACTGTCGCCCGATGAAGCCGTCGATCGCAACGACGTAGTTAGCGCGGTGGGGGAAGAGGGCGGCGGTGGTAACTTTAAAGTCAATGAACGCCATGTGGGTGCACAGAAGAAGGAAGGGGGGCTTAATTCCTTCCATATTGGTTCGGGTAATCTTTAGTCTGCGGAGCCACACTTCAGGGTAACTCAACAACCACGTTACTGGGCGGAGGTAGTGACGCTGAGGAATGGGTTTTTTCTTCATGTCAAAGCGCTTTGCTTTGGCGAGTCTTTCTAATGGAGTCATTGCATATCCTTGTGTGATGGTATGTGTAGGTCTTTAAAGAAAGCAAGAGAGCGGAGGTTAAGTAATTGGACAATGACCACTTTTGCTCTACACTACCAGATATGGATACCGCCGTTCTTAAAGAGCTCTATTCGCTCGCCAATACAATCTTCGCCCTCAACCTCGAGGGACTCTTTTTTGAAGAGGATTTTTTTGCTGTTACTATTCCCAATGAACCGACGTACTACGTGACCCTCGGCAACGGGGTGATGGTCGCAAATCGAGGTAACCGGGGAGTAGCAAACTTTCTTGAGTTTTTAGAGCGTGAGGATACAGAAAATGAACTGGAGTTCTTTGACTACCAGCAAGCGATGACATCGCTTTACTCCGTCCTTCCCTTCGATGGGGATGAAGAGCCCATTGAGCAAGATAGCGAATGGGCCAAGCAAAGCGGAGTTTCCTTTGAAGGGACGTTTGCTCCTATCTTTCGCAGTAAGAACGAGTACTGCCTGCCTACGGTGATTACCGAGGCGGAGGCGAAGACACTCATTGCAATCTTCCGTAGCGCTCTGGCATTAATCGGGCACTTAGCCGATTTGAAGAAGAAACACCCGAAGCATCGGGCGATCGCGGTGTGGCACGATGAGGTAAGTGGCTCCTCTACCGAGCGGGATTTCATCCCCCACCTCCAAGTATCAGACTCAACAGTAAAAATCACGAGCCTCCTCTTTGAGCCGTGGGAGTATGAGATTACCTTCCCCACCGCCCAGTTTAAAGACGCCGAAGACCGACGCTACTACAAGACGATGAAACCAAAAATTGGGAAGGTCCTCTACCTTGTGACGGGAATCTTCCCCGCCCCGGTGGCGAGTGAAAAGCGCGGTGAAGCGGTCTTTCCCGTCTTCTACCTTCTTTACGATCCCCAAGATCACCTCATTCGAGATATGTACATGCTCGATGAGTATGAACGCGATTACGAAGAGTTCTTCCACCGCCTCTTAAATACCTTCGACCAAGGACTCAAGCCCCAGGCGATTCACTGCTACGGGAGGCGGACAATTCCACTGCTAAGTACCGTTGGACCAAATATGGGGGTGATGATCTTAGAGGGTCAGAAGAGTGATGAGCTCGAGGAGGTGATTGATGACGTCCTCGACCACTTCCTTCATAGCGACTTTTCTGAAGAGGGTGATGAGCACTAAAGGGTGTTCGCGATCTTCGCTAAGACCCAATCGGTCCGAAGGGCAGAGTCGCCCGTTGAGGGGCACGTTCCAAGTCCAAGTAAATCATCAACGACGCTCTGAATAAGCGGTTGGGCGACGTGCGGTGGTGGGCTCTCACTTTGAATGTACTCCACCCCTTCTTTCGTCCGAATTGTAATAGGTTGATCTAAATCCAAAACGGAATAGGTTAGCGAGCCGTCACTACAGTGGATCGTCGTCCAATCGTCATCGGTAAAGGTGTTAAAGATAAAACTCCCTACTCCAGCGACGCCGCTTGCTGTTTTAAAGTGGCCCCAGACGATGTCTTCAGCGTTGTACGTCTTGCTTTGGTTTAAGCCAAGACCCGCAGCGTCACTAATTGGGCCAAGGAGAAAGTCGATCACATCAAAGGCGTGGGAGGCAACGTCAGGGAAACGGCCACCGCCACTGAGCTCTGGCCGAACTCGCCACGAACCACCATCACGGGCGTCGATCTCTTGGATCTGCTGGCGCATCAGTATTTCAACACTGCGAATTGCACCAAGGCAGCCGCTGTCGAGGATTCTTTTAATTTCTAGGAATTTGGGAAGGGCGCGGCGGTAGTAGGCGCAGAAAAGAGGCACTCCCGCTTCTTTACACCCTGCCACCATTTCTTGGGCGTGGGCGTAGTTTAGCCCCATCGGTTTTTCGACGTAGACGGGCTTACCCGCCTTAGCAACGCGGAGAGCGTACTCTTTATGGGTGTCG
>JBBADN010000187.1:0-3290 GCA_041656455.1 Sphaerochaeta sp.
TGAAGACGTGGCTCGCCGATACGGTTGAGAAGGCGTTCTACAGTGACGCCTTCACGAAGTTCCAGAAAGAGAATGGGTTGATCCCAGCCTTCTCGAAGCTTGACGACTTCGCCGCCTACGATAAAGGTATCATCGCTGACTATGAGGTCATCCTCAAGGAAGCGAACCTCTATAAAATGTAGGATCAATTAAGGAATTAGCAATGTTTAGAGATCGCAAACCCCTGCCGTTCGTAAGTATGGTGCTCTCCGCCCTCTACTTCATATATGTGATTAACTTAGGATCATCAACGATGATCGGCGATGAGATTGGTGGCGACCCTGGTGGGATGCTCCTGCCGCTCGTCCTAGCCATTTTTATGTTCGTGGGGTTTGCGACCCTCTTTATCACCGATAAGAAGGGTAAGGATGCTCCTTCTCCGATGACCACATCCCAAAAACGGCTCTTTGGACTAACAGCACTGATGGCAGCGCTGTACGTCCTTTTTGCCCGCAGCGTCGGATACCTCCTTACAACCGTCACCCTCATTCACACCCTGACGTTCTTCTACCTCATTGGTGATGTGCAGGTGAAGAACCTGAAACACTGGATTGTAAGCCTTCTAGGATCAATCGCTGTATTAATTGGACTGTATTCCATTGGACGAAAAGTAACACGGACCTTGCTCCTCTCAGCCAGGGCAGGCTCGATTCCCGCGTTCTTTGGCTCACCTTCGGCGGTTGTCGCCATCGTCTTGGTCCTTTTAGCTGCACTCTACCTAGGCATTCTATATGGTGGAAAGAAACTATTGAAAGGCAAACTTGAAGATGAAGCAATGAACGCTGCGTGGCTATCAGGTCTCATTGCAGTGGCAACAACTGAATTGATCTACTTGATTTTCCGCCAGCTCTTCCTCGTTGAGCTCGTTAGAGGAATCATTGGGTGGTAGGAGGAAGATATGGAACTTATATTTCAAGGCTTTAGCCAAATAGCAAATATCTCAACAATTCTTTGGATGGCGATCGGATCGATCCTTGGAATCATCTTAGGAGCTCTTCCCGGCCTCACCGCGACGATGGGCATCGCCTTGATGATGCCGATCAGCTTCCAGCTACCAACGGCCACTGGAATTGGACTACTCCTTGCCGTGTATTGCGGCGCTGTCAGTGGCGCCTCCATTCCGGCAATCCTCATTGGAATCCCCGGTAACCCCAACGCCATCGCTACCGTTGAAGACGGGCTGTTGATGACGAAGAAAGGCAAAGCAGGGGAGGCCCTCGGTGGGGCGGTTGTCGCCTCGTTCATTGGCGGCATTGGCTCGCTCTTGGTCCTCGTTCTTTTCTCGCCGTTAGTAGCGAGGCTCACCCTTGCCTTTGGCCCAGCAGAAAAAACAACCCTTGCCCTCGTCGGCTTGGTCATTATCGCCAGCGTCTCGGGCAAGAATATCCTCAAAGGCTTACTCATGGGGGCGTTTGGAATGGCGCTCGCCTTTGTTGGGACAGACCCGTTTAGTAACCAGCTGCGCATTCCCTTTGCCAAGATGCTTGCTACTACCCCCCTTTCGAAAGGCCTCGACCTCACTAGTGCCCTCATCGGCCTCTTTGGCATCAGCCAAGTCTTCTTTGAGCTCTCAAAGCCCTTTGAAGAAGTCCACGAAGTCGAGCCCATTATGATCAATAAAATCTTCCCCTCCTTTGCCAAGCTCAAGGCAATGTGGAAGATAATTCTCAGCTCTTTAGGTATTGGCACTCTCATCGGTTCAATTCCCGGCACCGGAGCATCAATTGCCGTCTTCATGGCGTACAACAGTGCCAAGGGTATTACTGAAAACTCCAATGGCAAACTTGAGCCCTTAGGAACCGGATCACTCGAAGGCATCTTCGCCCCCGAAGTCGCCAATAACGCCGTCACTGGTGGAGCATTAATCCCCGCCCTTGCCTTAGGGATTCCGGGCGACGCCGCCACCGCTGTTCTCATCGGAGCGCTGATGGTAAAAGGAGTAACACCTGGCTTCCACCTCTTTGCGACGAACATGAGCCTCGTCTACGCAATCTTTATCACGATGCTCTTAGCAAACATCTTCATGGTGCTCTTCCAGCTCTTGGGCGTTCGCCTCTATCCGAAGATTCTCTCCGTACCCCAGCAGATCCTCCTACCGATAATCCTCATCCTCTCCTTCATCGGCTCCTACGCCGTTGCCGGCCAAGCTACTGCCGTTGGCATCTTCAACCTAGGAACTGCCCTCTTCATGGGTCTTGTTGGCTACTTCTTAAAGAAAGACGGGTACCCCATCGCCCCCATTGTCCTTGGCCTCATTCTTGGGGGGATGTTTGAAGAGAACTTTAGGCGGGCAGTGAAGCTTGCTGGGGGAAACTACTTCGTCTTCTTAACGAAGCCGATTTGTCTGCTTTTCATCGGCTTCTCGATTCTTTCAATTGCGCTACCGGCAATTCGACAGCGAAGGGCGAAAAAGTCATGAAGTGTTACTTCCTCGGGTACACCGGCTCGATTCAAACCAGCGAGGCGTCAAACACCTCCTTAGCCATTGAAGTAGGAAGAGAGATCCTCCTTATTGACGTCTCAGGGTCGCCCTTCATGAGCCTGAAGCAATCGGGCCTCGATCCCTTGAACGTACAGACGATTCTCCTCACCCACACCCACATCGACCATCTCTACGCCCTGCCATCGTTCATCCACCAAAGCTGGCTCGTCGGGCGAAGAGATCCCCTACAGATTATCGGCAATGAAGAGACGATCTCCTTCGCCCAAAGACTCTGCGATCTTTTTAACCTCAAAGAAAAAAAGAACATCTTTGAAATCCAGTGGACACAAGCCAACCCATCCACACCACGAGGACTCATCGAGGGTGTTGAAGCAACACTCTTCGATGTCCCCCACGGGGTTCCTACCCTTGGCATCACACTTAAGCACAACACTCGCAAGCTCGTCTACTTCGCCGATTGTAAGCCCCTAGAGAGCTATGACCCATCGACCTATGACGCTGATCTGCTAATCCACGAATGTGGCGGAACTCTGGAAGAAGAAACTAATTTGAATGCTTCGGGGCACTCTAGTGCCCATCAAGCAGGTGAGGTGGCCAAGTACCTTCGCTCGAATCGATTACTGCTTGCCCACCTCCCTGAAGATGTGAAGAAACGGCAGCGGTGCCTCACTGTGGCTAAGCAGGTTTTTTTGAAGTGTGAACTCCCTCAGCTCTACACTGCGTATGAGGTGTGAAGAGGGAGCGCAAAAGAAGATGACAAAGATCAAGAAAGTTGCTAGACTTGGGCGCCGGTACGGCAAGGAGGCAC